>JADDYF010000029.1 GCA_015712185.1 Bacteroidales bacterium | reverse complement strand
TTAGGAAGTATCTCCCCTCTCTGGTTCGGACCGTTTATTCTCGAGGCTGTTGAAATGGAGTTATCTCCCCAGTTGACATCAAGCTGCTGCCTGTCTGCAAAACTTAATGTATAGGTAAAGGTAGTAATCGTGATCTCATAAGTCAGATCAGATAACTGAACATAGGTTATTTCACCAGCCCTGTTATGTGTGGCAGAAATAATTAAGCTATTAATAAGCAGAACCAATAGCGCTGACAATCTCTTCATCTTGTTACCTTCCGTACTTGAGTTTATTTGATAATGAAAGTCTCCTCAATCTTCACGGGTGTTAGCTTGACACCCTTCTCAAACTTTTTTGCCCTGACAATGATCAGATTTTCCTGATCGCTGAACCATCCTGTCAGCATAATATTCCTGATGGTTATTTTCTTTGGTTTTTTATCTGTCTTGTAATGCAGAGTCATGATGATTTCATTGTCAGCAAGGTTTGTAGATAATAACTTCCCTATCAGAAGTTTATTGTTTACAAATATATAGACCTTTGAATTAAAGTATTTGTTTACCAAATCTGAAGGAAATGGCTGTTTACTGAATGTTTCAGTTAAATTCCTGTCGTCGTCGAATGTCTGGTAATCAAACAGAAAATGACCGAAATCCATCCTGCAGACCACTTTGAGGGAATCAGTTCCCGGGATATGTTCGATGCTTGTCATCGTAACATGAGAAAAATTTAAAATCAGGCAAAGCGGAATAATCAGGATTTTAACCATCTGCTACCAGTTTAAGGTTATATTTCAGCCTCAAAAATCAGACCATTTAATGTTCTTCCTTAATACTTACAAGATCTCTAAGATATCTAACCGTACCCACTTCAATAAAGGAGAAACCCGATCTTCCGGAGAAATTGCCGGCAAGCACCACAATTATATCATCATCCCTGAGATCGTGAGCCCTGGTCGTGTTCCTCAGGGCAATGTAAATAAATTCATCAACCGATTTTCGCTGTTCCTGGTAGGTAGCATAAACACCGTAAGAAAGGGCTAGCTCTCTCATCGTTCTTAAAGAATAGCATTGTGCCAGCACATGATTGAACCCTCTGTACGCCGCCATATCCCTTATGGTCCTGCCCATAATCGTGTCAGCAATGATACCCTTTGCACCTATCCTGATTGATGTTTCGACTGCAACCTTCGCAAGGTAAGAGGATATTTCCCCAATAATATTCAGTCCCGGCCTGTCCACGAATTTTTCCTTATTCGATTCCACCTCAAGAGCGACTTTGGTCATGGTCTTTACTGCCTCCACGGGATATTTTCCATATGCGGTCTCGCCGCTGAGCATTATTGCATCAGTTTGTGAATAAATAGCACTCGCAATATCACCCACTTCAGCCCTTGTCGGCCGTGGATTGTTGATCATCGAATGCAGCATCTGTGTGGCGACAATCACAGGTTTTCTGCTGTAAATGCATCTTTCGATTATCATACGCTGTATACCCGGTATCTTCTCATATGGGATCTCAATACCCAGATCTCCCCTTGCCACCATGATGCCGTAGACACTTTCCAGGATATCCCCGATGTTTTCAACTCCCTCCTCATTCTCAATCTTGGCGATTATTTTGACTTCTCCGTGATATTGATCGATTACCGCCTTAACATCCAGCACATCCTGCTGCGATCTGACAAACGAATGAGCAATAAAATCAACTTCATTCCCGACAGCCATTTCAATGAAAGCCTTGTCCTTGTCGGTGACCGACGGAAGATGGATCTTCACTCCCGGTATGTTGACGCTTTTTCTTGATCCGAGAATCCCGCTGTTCTCCGCAACACAAACAAGAGCATCACCTTCCTTCCTTAAGGCTCTAAGCTCGAGCTCACCGTCATCAATCAGAACAGAGTATCCTATGGGAATTTCAGACACGATTGGTTTATAGGTCACATATATAGTGTCCCCGGATGTTTTATTTCCCGGGTCACCGATGATCTTGTATTTCTTTCCTTTCTTTACCTGTATGGGCTCATCACATCTGGTTGTGCGGATCTCAGGTCCCTTTGTGTCAACCAGGATTGCTATCTTGTCTGAGACCTCACGTGTATTTTTTATTATCCTGAGTGCGCCTTCTATGTCGAGGTGAGCCGAATTGATTCTGACGACATCCATACCTGCCTCATAAAGTTCCTTTATGAAAGCCGGTTCACATTTCATGTCTGAAATTGTAGCGACGATCTTGGTTCTTTTTTTCTTCATGGATTTCTTTGCTTACTTATTCTTCCCGATAAGCGCCTCGACTGCAAGCCTGTAGCTGTCAAGGCCAAAACCGGTTACGGAACCGGCACAGTTACGGGCAATGAGACTTGTATGCCGGAAATCCTCGCGCGCGGCAATATTTGTAATATGAACCTCAATTACCGGGGATCTGACTGAAGCAATGGCATCTGCGATGGCAACTGATGTATGTGTATACCCGCCTGCATTAAGGATTATACCACTGGACGAAAAACCCTTCTGCTGTATCCTGTTTATTATCTCTCCCTCGACATTTGACTGAAAATAATCAAACTGAATCTCAGGGTAAATTGTTTTGAGTGATGCAAGATAATCTTCGAAAGAAACCGATCCGTATTTTTCAGGCTCTCTTTTCCCCAGGAGATTTAAGTTAGGACCATTAATTATACTGATTTTCATTTCAGATAAGCAATATGTTGACAAATGGTAAAATTAGCTAAAATATTAATGGTTACTATATAATTACGGATGCAATCCTTTGCGTTACTTTGCTGGAAGGATATTTACTCCCTTCTCCACCTTCCCGCAAAGGTGAAGGAGTTTTTAACTTTAGCTCATCCCGGGGGAAACGGAAAAGGGGGTAAGAATTATGATATTATGAGCTTTAGCTGGAAGCAGGCTATAAAAGATTTTAAAACATACCTCAGGCTTGAGAAATCGCTGTCTGAGAACAGTATTGAAGCATATACCGATGATGTGCTAAAGCTTGAGAAGTATTTTTCTGAAAAGGTTACTGACAGGTTGCCAGCCGGCGTGACCTATCAGGATCTTAAGGACTTCCTGGTGTGGTTCAATGCTGATAATCAGAACACAAGGACACAGGCAAGAACGATCTCGGGGATCAGGAGTTTTTTCAGGTTTCTGCTTACAGAAGGGGAGATCAGCGAAAACCCGGCATCACTGATCGAATCGCCGAAGACCGGATTGAAGCTGCCTGAGGTCCTGTCGGTTGAAGAGATTGACAGGATGATCGCTGCCATCGACCTCAGCAGGCCTGAGGGACACAGGAATAAAGCAATAATTGAGACGCTCTACGGATGCGGGCTCAGGGTATCGGAACTTGTCAGCCTTCGTTTAACTGATATCCATTACGGGGAAGGATTTATAGCTGTTACAGGAAAGGGCAATAAGCAGCGTCTCGTTCCGGTCGGTAGTAAAGCACTGAAGGAGATCGATATATATAAAAGTGACAGGAACAGCCTGCGTACGATTCATGATCAGAACATCGTTTTCCTCAACCGCAGAGGCCGGAGACTGACGAGGGCTATGATCTTTACAATTATTAAAGACCTTGCCGCCAGAGCAGGTATCAGGAAAAGGATCAGTCCCCATACATTCAGGCACTCCTTTGCAACCCATCTGATAGAAGGCGGAGCTGATCTCCGTGCCGTTCAGGAGATGCTCGGACACGAATCAATACTTACCACGGAAATTTATACCCATATTGACAGAAGTTATCTGCGCGATACACTGATGATGTTCCATCCAAGAGCCTGAGGTATAACACGTTTTTTCCAATTTCCGAAATTCATTTTTTATTTTAACTTTGCGACTTATTTTAAGAATTCAATAATTAATCCTAACAAACCGATAACATT
>JADDYF010000011.1 GCA_015712185.1 Bacteroidales bacterium | reverse complement strand
TCCTGGTGAAATTACCAAACTCGCTGATCCTTTCCGCTTCACCCATTATCCCTTTTCCGGTAGTAAGTGAATTAAAGAAACTCTGGAGGTCAACTGTTTCAATAATAATTGAAGCATCGGGGGTGACAGCTTTGTAAGGATCAGTAAACAGGGTCTTTCTGCTTTGCTGAAGGAAATAACCCAGTACTGCCAGACCCGAAACCAATACAATTACCAATATAATAGCGATCCTTTTTCCCAAGGCCAGATCAATTGGTTATGACAAGTGTCAAAATTAACAAATAAAAGATTATCACTCTGATTCAAACTATTAATACTCATACTTTCTTACCGTTTTAATCACAACCGGCAACACAATCCTTACACATAACTTTTTATTATTTTTATTGGCGACAAACCGACATTCTGAATGAGATTTCTGGTAAATGCATTAATAACATTTCTTATCACCTCTTTGAACTGTTATTCTCAGGTCATTACTATTATTGATAACGAGGATCTCAAGCCCATTCCCGACGTGGTGGTGCTCAATGAGTCAAAAACAAAATTCACCTATTCAAACCGGTCAGGGAAGGCGGACATTTCTGACTTTGCCAATGAAAAGATTGTTTGCTTCCAGCACACCTCTTATGAAAGGGTCTGCCTCACTCCGGATGAGATCGACTATGCGGGTTTCACTGTCAGGCTTGTCAGGAAGATTTTTGCAATCGAAGAGTTTGTTATTTCAGCAAACAGATGGGAACAGAATAGAAATGAAGTGCCCAACAGGATATCAACTATCCTCAAGCCTGCTGTTGAGCTTCAGGGTCCGCAGACTGCTGCAGATCTCATCGGGATCTCCGATGAGGTTTTCATCCAGAAGAGCCAGCTTGGCGGAGGGAGCCCGATGATAAGAGGATTTGCTACCAACCGCATACTTATTGTTGTTGATGGCGTCAGGATGAACAATGCGATTTACCGCGAGGGAAACATCCAGAATGTTATTTCACTCGACCCGTCAGCGCTTGAATCCACCGAGATTATTTTCGGGCCGGGGGCTTCGGTCTATGGAAGCGATGCAATCGGTGGTGTAATGGATTTTCACACAAAGAAAGCCCTACTGTCAACCGGCGGGAAGCCTTACATTAAAGCGGATGCCTTTGCCAGGCGCTCGTCCGCAAACAGGGAAGGGAGCTTCCACCTCGATTTCAATGCAGGGACCGGAAAGATGGCTTTTCTTACAAGCATCACCAGGTCGGTATATGACAATCTCAAAATGGGTTCTCACAGGAATCCGGGGTATCTCCGTCCAGAATATGTCATTACTACACGAGGGAAAGACACTGTTATAGCTAATCCTGATCCCAGGGTCCAGGTCTGGTCGGGATATAAGCAGCTTAATACTATGAATAAGGTCAGGTTTAAAATTTCTGAAGGCATCGATCTTGTTCTCGCAAATCATTATTCAAGAGTATCGGATGTACCCAGATACGACAGGCTTATCCAGTACCGGGCCGGTAAGCTGCGTTATGCTGAATGGTATTACGGCCCGCAGGTATGGATGATGAACAATCTTCAGCTGACCCTGCACAGGGAAAATAAACTGTTCGATGAAATGAGATTGATTGCTGCCCGGCAGGACTACAAGGAGAGCAGGCATGACAGGAGCTTTAACAGCACTTCCATCAACGGGCAGACAGAGAAGGTGAAAATATTCTCAGTAAATCTCGATTTCGACAAAGCCTTTGATAATAAGGAAGATCTTGTATTTTATGGTCTTGAATTTGTCAATAATGATATCCGCTCTGACGCCCGGACAATAAACATTCTGAACGGACAGGCAACGCCCTCCGGTTCGAGATATCCCAACGGGAAAAACAGGTACAGCAGTTTTTCGGTATATGCCGGTTACAAGAATAATATTTCAGGCATAGTATCGCTGAACACCGGTTTGCGGTATAACTATGTCGATCTGCACTCAACAATTACCGATAATTCCTTTTACAACTTCCCGTTCACCGCGATTTCTATATCAAACGGAGCATTTACAGGGGCGTTTGGAGCTGTTATTAAACCAGGAAAAAAGATGCATGTCAGCCTGAACGGATCGACAGGGTTCAGAGCGCCGAATCTTGATGATGCCGGGAAAGTATTTGATTCCGCTCCGGGGATTGTAGTGGTCCCCAATCCGGATCTGAAGCCTGAATATGCTTTTAACATCGATGCAGGGCTGGTAAAGGACTTCGGAAAAATAATTCATGCTGAGGTTTATGCTTATCATACCTGGCTGAACAATGCCATGACCAGGCACGATTTTACATTCGACGGGAAGGACTCTATCACATATCAGGGGGAACTGAGCAAAGTGGAAGCCATCACAAACACCGGCTCTGCAAGGGTTTACGGATTCCATTTCAGTCTGCAGATGAACTTAAGTGATCATCTTTTACTAAAATCTGCACTCAATATTACTGAAGGTCATGAACAGGATGGTGTTCCATTGAGGCACTCTGCACCCTTATTCGGTTCCACACACCTGATTCTGGAATTCCCCAGAATGCAGGCCGATCTTTACTCTCTTTACAACGGATCGAAGAAATTTGAAAAGATGCCTCCGTCCGAAATTGAGAAGCCGTACCTGTATGCTGAGGATGAAAACGGCAACCCATGGTCACCTGGCTGGTTCACCCTTAACTTCAAGCTGTCATACGGTATCCTGAAATGGATCTCAGTCAATGCAGGTGTGGAAAATATTCTTGACATCCGTTACCGTCCGTATTCATCAGGCATTGTGTCGCCCGGCAGGAATTTTATTACTTCCTTACGGCTGGTATATTAGGATTCTTTCATGTACTATGCCTCCTCGGTGACCTTCCACCCCATCGCATCGGCAAGTGCAAATACCGGTTCGCGGAGGTCTCCGTAAAAGGTCACCCTGTGCCATCCCCATCTGTCCCACATAGTAAAAAGTTTCTCAATATCCCCCATGGGTTCAGCACATAGTTTTGTCCTGCAAGCACGGTCATCGGGATCGTTCCCGACGGCTACAGCCTGGTGAAACAGTATCTCCTTCCTGTCGTTGTTTATCTCGAGAGTGGTGGTCAGGTACCTGGAGGGTAATATAGACTGAACCGAAGCCCCGTTCCTGTCCTCGGAATGAGTCATTATCCTGATTGGATTTGTGTTTCCGTCAGTCCCGAACATCTTGCTGGGAGCTACACAATGCGCATAGATTATCTGACGTTTCGAAGTATCAATCACCGGATCGGAGATGAATCCCGGGCGTCCCCCGGTAATGGTGGAGAATGCAAGCATGGTTGCAGTCGAATTTATATCACATTCGCATGCACCAACCAGACCTTCATTGCACAGCTCATAAAACCCGAGACACGGATATGCATGAATGTGTCCGCCATAATACCCCCCCAGACAATTGATAGTAATCGCTTCAGCGCCATGGCTCTTAAGCACTGATTTCATCCCTATGTACATTGCTGCTGATGTGGTGAGTGTATCGAAAGGAACACCTATGACTTCACTGGCAGTTCTCTGCCATTTCTGGGCTATGGCAGCTGCCTCATCCTTATCAGCCTTGCTCCATGCGTCGTTGACTTCGGCAAACGGAATATACTCCACAGGTATACCCATTACCGGATCAGCTATCCTGGCATTCTGATCCCTTACTGCAATTATCTTTGAGTTTTTCAGCTGTTTTATGCTATCCGCGGGAGATAAGCATTTGATCCTGTTGGGTCTCAGCACAAAATGACCGGCTGGCGGCGTTGCATCAAGACGTGCCTTTGCTGTCGCTTTAACAAAGTCGGCAACCGATCCTCCGTTTACTGCCATTTTAAAACATCCCGCTGCAGCAATAAGGTCATCCATTCTTGATGATGCCACGAAGCCCACGTTAGGGGTTTTGCTGCTCAGGAAAGATGCGGTATATACAAGGAATCCGCCGCTGCCGGCATACTGAAAATCGGCATAAAGCACCGGTTTTCCGGTCTTGGCTATGGTCTGTACAACCCTGTTCCAGCAGTTCATCTGGTACACCAGGTAGCCATCAATATTTTCATTACTGTCACCTTCTATTATTTTTTCAGCATCCTCAGGTCCCGTGGCCAGCACGGGGATGAATTCAATATCCTGAAATGAATTTTTAAGGGTATTATTGATCTTCTCCATAACAGGGTTGAAATCAAAACCTACATTCGGCCAGTCGGGCTGGGTCTGAACAGGTCCGTGCAGAGAATAAACAATTTTTATTCTCATCTTCCCGGCATTATCAGTGCGGGAGGCTGCAGGATCAATGAAGGACATTGGTTTCAGCGCAAAACAGGCTGCACATGCAGAACATGAAGTGATGAACCTCCTTCTGGTTACATTTGTAACATTTGTTACATTTTCAGTGTATTTACAATTGCCGGATCCTTTCTTTTCCATATTTGTAATGTTTAATAATGTCATTTACAGGTTATTAAATTTACAACATATTTCTATATCCGCATGATTATTTTTCAGGAATATTTACCTGCATTTTTGGCACGTATTTTGATTATATGTTTATACACAGGCAATCTCAATTATATACTTGATCTTTCAAGGGCAGCCAGGTCAAAAGCCTGGCTTTCATTTTTATATCAGAATGGCTTATACCCTATTATTTCGCGGACTTCCCTGATGGTCTTTGAAGCGCTTGCCCTTGCCTTTTCTGCTCCGGCAGAAACAACCCCGGCCATATATTTCTTATCCGTGAGGATTTCAATGATCCTGTCCCGTATAGGTGTGGTAACTTTTATTATATCCTCCGCCAGTTGTTTCTTCATTTCGCCATAGCGGATTTCGCACGAAGTGTGCTTTTCCCTGAAGTATTTAAGGGTTGACGAATCTGAAACAACACTCATTATCGTAAACAGATTCTTAACAGGTTCAGAGGGTTTCTCACCCGGAGCAGATGGACCGGCATCAGTGACGGCCTTCATCACCTTTTTCCTGATCTCATCAGGCGTATCGGCAAGAAAGATTCCGTTGCCTTCGCTTTTACCCATCTTGCCTGTACCATCGAGACCCGGAATTTTAATAAGCTTCCTCCCAAAATTATATGCGTCGGGTTCAGGGAAATAGTCGACACCGTACATTGTATTGAACCTTCTTGCAAATCTGCGCGTCATTTCAAGATGCTGCTCCTGGTCCTTGCCGACAGGTACTTTTGTGGCTTTGTGTATAATAATATCAGCGGCCATAAGCACCGGGTATGTCAGTAATCCGGCATTAATATTATCGGGTTGCTTCCTTATCTTTTCCTTGAATGAAGTAGTTCTTTCCAGCTCGCCAACATAGGCATTCATGTTAAGCAGCAGGTAAAGTTCAACAACTTCCGGCACATCGCTCTGGATAAATATCGTGGCAATTTCAGGATCGAGACCGCAGGCCAGGTATTCGGCAAGGACCTGCCTGATATTGCCGTGAATATCATCTGGTTTAGGATGAGTGGTAAGTGAGTGGTAATCGGCAATGAAGAAGAAACAATTATTCTCTCTCTGCATTTTAACAAAGTTCTTTATCGCACCGAAATAATTACCCAGGTGAAGATACCCTGTTGATCTGATACCGCTGACTACCGTCTCCATTCGCTGTTCTTTTAAATTACCTGCAAATCTAATGGTTTTTTCAAGATCATATTCCCGTCTTGTTGCCAATTACCCGCCGGAATTTTTCATGTTGTCACCCTTCCGTCGATTCATGGTTTGTGAACCGTACGGAAAATTTTAAGCTCATATCATCAAATATTACCCTAACAGATTAATTTTCTGTATGTTAAAATAGCGGATTTTTCTCACACTTTGCCGTCGTACGAGATCAACGTATTATAAGCAGTATTACAATACGTTGATTTTATTCAGGAATCTCTATCATAATGTGAATCAGAAATTAAGACTGAAGATTCACGGGAAAATAGTACCTTTGCGGAATTAATATAAGAGGCTGTGGAAACAACAAGACAAAAAAAGGTATCAAGGCTGATCCAGAAGGAGATAGCTGATATTTTTCTCAGGAAGGGAAGTGAATATGCTCCGGGGAAAATGGTATCTGTTACTAAGGTGAGAGTGAGCCCCGATCTCTCGTTTGCAAAAATATATATAAGCATTTTCCCCTCAACAGGTAAGAACGATATACTGCAGTCAGTCCAGGATCATTCCGCCAGGATCAGATTTGACCTGGGCCATAAGGTAAGATCGCAGCTTCGCATTGTGCCTGACATTGCATTCTATATTGATGACAGCCTTGACTATATCGACAGGATAGACAAGCTGCTGAAATCCTGAAAAAAATGCAGTACGAGCCGATAAAACGGTCGCTGGGCAGATTCATCTCGGGATCTGTAATAATGCGAAAAGCATTCTATTACCTTCTTAACCTCATACTCCTTCGGGCCTGGCATATAAAGAAGGCATTAAAAAAAATTGAATCAGACCACAGCGGCGAAGCCGTTGTGCTTGATGCCGGAGCAGGATTCGGACAGTACACATGGTGGATGAGCCGGCTGAACCGGAAGTGGAAGATCAACGCGGTTGACATCGACAAAGATCAGACAGATGCCTGCAGCGCATTCATAAATAAAACAGGTAATTCAGACAGAATATCATTCCGCACAGCCGATCTTACCACCTTCACTGAACCCATGTATTACGATCTGATACTTTCGGTGGATGTAATGGAGCATATAAAGGAGGATGAAACTGTATTCCGTAATTTTTACAATTCTCTGAAGGACAATGGCATATTATTGATATCAACTCCCTCAGATAAAGGAGGGTCAGATATACATGATGAGGATAATAAGTCATTTATTGATGAGCATGTCAGGAGCGGTTATGGCATAGATGAAATAACCGCAAAACTTAATAATGCAGGTTTCAGAACCGTCGAAGCATCATATACATACGGCAAACCCGGGAAGATTTCATGGATGCTGACAATGAAATATCCCGTAAAAATGCTCAATGTTTCATATCTTTTTTTTGTCATTCTTCCTTTTTATTTCCTGGTTTTCTTCCCTGTTTCAATAATACTGAACATCTTTGATCTCTGTTTGGATCACAAAACAGGAACCGGATTACTGGTCAGGGCAACAAAGGTTACTTAGTGAAGCTTTCGTTATACATAGCAAAGAGATATCTGTTTGCAAAGAAATCGCGCAACGCCATCAATGTTATTTCTGCAGTTTCGGTAGCCGGTGTTGGCGTTGGCACGATGGCTCTGATAACGGTGCTTTCTGTGTTCAACGGGCTTGAGATGCTTGTCAGTTCTATCTTCAATACGTTTGATCCCGATCTGAAAATAACCCCTGCCGAAGGTAAGACCTTTATTCCCGATACATCACGGCTGAAAATGCTCTCAAATGTCAGCGGTGTCGCATGCTATTCCCTGGCACTCGAAGAGAATGCCCTGTTAAAATACGACGAGAAGCAGGTTATTGCCACAATCAAAGGTGTTGATGATAACTTTGCCGAGGTTACGGACATAGACAGTTCAATGTGGGAAGGTGACTTCACCCTTACCACCAAGAACAGAATACCATGGGCTGTTCCGGGAATCGGAATTGCCCAGTACCTTGGAATAAGGGTAAATTTCATTGAACCCCTGTTCATTTATGTTCCACGGCGTACAGCAGGCAGCAACATGAATCCTGAGGATGCCTTCAACAGAAAATATATTTACCCCTCAGGTATATTTCAGATCGAACAGGAATACGATTCCAGGTACGTCTTCATACCGATTGATTTTGCACGCGAATTAATTGAGAATAAAGATGGAGTGACCTCCATTGAGATTAAATTCACACCCGGAGCGGATGCTGCTGATGTCCAGGGAAACACCGAGAGGATTTTCGGCAAAGAATTTGTGGTTCAGAACAGGTTTGAGCAGCAGGAGATTTTTTATAAGGTAATGCGCTCGGAAAGACTTGCAATATTCCTTATCCTTACACTCATCCTTATCATTGCATCATTCAATATCATGGGATCGCTCACAATGCTGATTATAGAGAAAGAACGAGATATCGGAATTCTGAGGAGTCTGGGCGCTGACAATAACCTGATAAGGAAAATCTTTATTTTTGAAGGATGGCTTATTTCAATTATAGGAGCAGCAGGCGGTCTTCTGCTGGGATTCATTATATGCTGGATCCAGCAAACCTACGGTATTCTGAAGCTGCAGAGCGACACCCTTATCATTGAATCATATCCGGTTGTTATGAAACTGAAGGATTTCATCGTGGTTCCTGCAACTGTGCTCCTTATCGGTTACTGGGCTGCCTGGTATCCCGTGAGGTTTCTTACAAAAAAATACCTGAGCAATAATGGGAAGCCTGTACAGGATAAATAGAATCAAATCTCTGAAAATTATTCTGTCGGGAATAATATCTCTGTTCCTTACCCTTTCGTGTGCCGACAGGGGGGATAAACCAGACCGTACCGACCTGATTCCTGACAAGGCACTCATTTCCATTCTCTCTGACGTGTATGTTGCCGATGGTCTCCTGACACTTCCAAAAATCAGGAGTAAATTCGGTCAAAGAGATTCTGTATCCAATTACACGGATATAATTGAAAAGCACGGTTATTCGAAAGAGGCAATGGACAAAACAATGAAATACTATTTCCTCAGGAAGCCCAGGAAACTCATCAGCATTTATGATCAGGTTCTTGAGAGGCTAAGCAAACTCGAAGCTCATTATTCTGAAGTACTCGATAATTCGCAATTACCGTTCGAAAATCTGTGGACAGGTAATCCTGTCTATCACCTGCCCGATCCTGCAGGTAATGATTCAGTATCCTTCGAATTGAAGCTTGATAAGCCGGCCGTTTACAAACTTACGTTTACCGTCACTGTATTCCCTTCTGACCTTTCATATAAACCCTGCTTCACAGCGTATCTGTGCAATCCCGACAGCACTGAGACAGGCACAAGGATTTACCTTGCACCCATCCACTACATTAAAGACGGACAACCTCATACATATACTGTTACGCGGGAGACAAAGATAAATTCTGTATTTTGCATGAAAGGCCGGCTTTATGATTACGCGAATTATCCGGACAGCCCGGGTAAACATGTGAGAATAGAAAATATCTCATTTACATATACCCTGAAGGTGATATGAAGCGCTTCTCCGCCCATTTCATCTATACAAACACAGGATTTCCACTGAAAAGGGCAGTAGTAACAGCTGATGACGACGGAAAGATCATAAGCATTCATGATACCGGCGGAACGCTGCAGGAATCACGGTCTGTGGAATTCTTTAACGGCATCATTATCCCCGGCTTCATTAACTGCCACTGCCATCTCGAGCTGTCACATATGAAAGGAGTTATTACAGGAGGTAAAGGCCTGGACGACTTCATAAAGAATATCCGAAGCTCGAGGGACGACGATCCTCAAAAGATAGTGGCTTCAGCACGTGCTTCCGACGGAGATATGTACGGCGAAGGCATAAGCGTGTGCGCGGATATCTGCAATACCTCACTGACATTCGGGATTAAAAAGGAGAGCAGAATACGTTATCTGAACATGATAGAGGTCTTTGGTATAGATCCTGAAAAAGCAGGACGGAGGATGAATGAATTTCTCGGCATCGCGGGTGAAGCCGTATTATCGGGACTGACATACTCAATAGTACCGCATTCTGTCTACTCAGTGTCGCGGCCGCTCTTCAGGCTGCTCAGAAATAACAGCAATAACAATAAGGTAACTTCGATCCATTTCATGGAAACGGAAGGAGAAAAAGCATTTCTTTCCGATCACTCGGGACCTCTGGCTGAAGCATACAGACATAGCGGCCTGATGCCTCCGAAACCCGAAACAATAAAAAGCCATTCAGATGCCATAATGAATGAAATGACACAATCGGGCAACCTGATCGTTGTTCACAATACTTTTGCCGATACTGCCACTGTAAGGGATATTCTGAAAAGAGGTAATACTTACTGGTGCCTGTGTCCGCGATCAAATATTTATATAGAGGGAAGGCTTGCGCCTGTCGAAATGCTTGTATCGGAAGGATGCGAAATAGTAATCGGTACCGATAGTCTTGCTTCAAACAATACCCTGAGCATACTCTCCGAACTCAAAACTCTCCAGGAGTGTTTTCCGCAGCTATCAATGGAACAGATGATACGATGGGCAACTTTTAACGGGGCAAGGGCGCTCGGGGAAGAAAGGGATTTCGGGACAATTGAGCCCGGTAAAAAACCCGGATTGCTCCTTCTTGAGAACCTCGATATTGCCAGCCAGAAGCTTTTACCCGATACTACTGTTACCAGGTTGATTTAAAAAGCCTTTTCAGACTTGTGCGGACCTGACTCTCCATGCTCACTCTTTTTTGTTAATTTTGGGGATTATTTTAATATCCTGATGTCTACTTTTCTGTTCGATAAGATAGTATTCGGACCTGTAAAAAGCAGAAGACTCGGTGTTTCGCTCGGAATCAACCTGCTGCCTTCATCAAGGAAAGTCTGCAATTTCAATTGTATATACTGCGAATGCGGATGGACAATGAAACAAGGCGGCACATACGACGATCTGCCGACGAGGGAGGAAGTTTACAAAGCGCTTGAAGCAAAGCTCTCCTCGATGAAAGAAAAACATCAGCGGCCCGATGTCATAACCTATGCAGGAAACGGTGAACCTACCCTCCATCCGCAGTTTCCGGGTATAATCGACGACAGCATCAAGCTGAGGAACAAATACTTTCGCGAGGCAAAGATTGCTGTCCTGTCAAACTCGACCGCAATTACAAAACCTGAAATTAAAAAAGCTCTGCTGAAGGTGGATTCGAATATCCTGAAGCTCGATTCAGCTTTCGATCTTACCATCAGAATTCACAACCAGCCGAGGGTAAATGTAAAGGTAAACGAGCTGATCGAAAACCTCAGGCAGTTCAAGGGAAGACTGATAGTTCAGAC
>JADDYF010000010.1 GCA_015712185.1 Bacteroidales bacterium | reverse complement strand
TCGAACAGCAGTATACCGTCGTGAAACTCCTTGATCAGGTATTTGAAATCGGGATACTTCTTTTCAAGCACAGAATTCTCGTAGCTGTAAAGATGATCTGAAGCTCGTGTTTCAATCGACTGATTTATAAAATAAACAGGATCGCGGGTAGCAATCCTTGAGCTCCTCTTTTCAATGTAACTAGCAAATTCTCTGGCTGTAAGACGTTGATTGACAAATGTATATAGACTTCCTGCAGGCATATCCGCCCTGTTGTATTTTGCCAGCCCCTGTATAATCAGTGTATCGGTATTCTCAACAAACCAGTCATAGATTACCTGGTTTATCCTGAAATTATATTCTTTCTTAAGCTTATCGATGAAGGATTTTTTACTTATTGAATTAAGATACGACTGGTTTATTTTACTTTCAAGGTACGACCTGGTTTCTTCGAAGGACCCGGGCGCCTTCTTTTCAAGCAGCTTGATGATATGCCATCCTGAGGAGGTCCTTACAGGTTTGGAATACATGCCTGTATCGGTGATAGCAAATGCTGCATCAGCAAAATCACTTATGATCTCCCCTGTGCCAAACCAGCGCAGTTCACCTCCCGCTGCTGCAGATTCCCTGTGATCGGAATATTTATGCGCAAGCTCACTGAATGAGGCCCCTCCCTGCAGCTCTTTGTAGATATTCATTATGCTCTCTTCTGCCTGTCTGATAGTTTTTTCATCCGATCCCGGCGGAGCAACCTTCATAATATGTGCAACCCTTATCTTTCCTTTGGACGGACGTTTATCAGCCAGCCTTATTATATGATAACCGTAGGGAGTCCTTACCGGTTCCGATATCTGACCTTTTTTCAGACTGTATGCAGCATCCTCAAATGGCATGATCATCTGGAATACAGTGAAGTACCCAAGATTTCCGCCGTTCACTCTGGCCGAAGGATCATCTGATGAAGAACGGGCAACCTGTTCGAATGATTCCCCTGCCAGTATTCTCTCCCTGATCCCGGAAGCCTTCTGCCATGCCCTCAGTGTATCCTCGGGGCCAGCCTCCTGCGGGCAGTTTACCAGTATATGCCAGGCGTTGACATCGGTAAGGGATCGCTGATACATATTCTGTAGCAGTTTCTCCTTAATCTGTGGATCAGTTAGATAACTCTCGGCGAGCTGGTTCCGGTAGCTGTTCAGTTCATTCCGGAATGTTCCTGTAGTGTCGATGCCTCTGCTTACTGCATCAGCAACCTTTAGCTTGAATGTGATGAACTGCTGAAGATAGGTATCTACATCAGGCTGGTTCCCGGGGTAAAGGCTCTTCCTGTACATCCTGATGAATTCCCCCGCAGTTATTTTATCTCCGGCAACAGTCATCAGGATCTTGTCATTCAGAGCCTGCGACTGACACAGAAGGGGGTATAAAAAAATTATTAAACCAGGCAGGAATGATCTCATTTTAATCAGAATACATTGACAAACGGTCATTCGTACGATTTTCTGCTATAGTTTGGCGATTCCTTGGTTATTGAGACGTCGTGCGGATGACTTTCAATTATTCCGGAATTTGTGACCCTGACAAACCTGCTTTCCTTTTTAAGGATGCTTATGTTTTTTGCTCCTACATATCCCATCCCTGATCTGAGACCGCCGGTCATCTGGTAAATAACTTCGGCCAGGGTTCCCTTATAGGGTACTCTCCCTGCAATACCCTCAGGTACGAGTTTCTGAATGTCGTCCTCCATATCCTGAAAATAACGGTCTTTCGAACCCTGCTGCATGGCTTCGAGCGATCCCATTCCCCGGTATGCCTTGAATTTCCGTCCGCTGTAGATGATTGTTTCACCCGGTGATTCCTCCACGCCTGCAAACAGTGAACCTGTCATAATGGAATCTGCCCCTGCCGCAATTGCCTTTATTATGTCGCCTGAATATCTGATACCGCCATCAGCGATTATCGGCACTCCGGAGCCCTCCACAGCCTTTGCCACATTGTAGATAGCGGAAAGCTGGGGGACACCGACACCGGCTATTACCCTTGTTGTACAGATTGAACCTGGCCCGATACCCACCTTAAGAGCATCAGCACCCTCTTTTACAAGCTTTCTGGCAGCCTCTGCAGTACCGATATTCCCGGCTACAACCTCAACTGACGTGAACTGACTCTTGATCTCCTTAAGGATCTTTATCACACTCTTCGTGTGGGCATGCGCCGTATCTATCACTATAGCATCCACACCGGCATTAATCAGCGCTTCAACCCTTTGAAGTGTGTCGGCGGCTATACCTACCGCGCCTGCCACCCTGAGTCTCCCGGTCTCATCTTTGCAAGAGTTGGGGCGGTCCTTTGCCTTGGCAATATCCTTGTATGTCAGAAGGCCTATGAGTTTCCCTGCTTCATCCACCATAGGGAGCTTTTCAATCTTATGCTTCTGAAGTATCCTCGCTGCTGCTTCCAATGTTGTCTGGTGGTTGGTTGTTATCAGGTCGGTGGTCATCACCTCGGTTATCTTTTTTCTCCGGTTGGTTTCGAACCTGAGGTCGCGGTTGGTTACTATTCCTTTCAGAATACCGTTTTTGTCGATCACAGGTATACCACCGATCCGGTATTCGCTCATCAGGTTGATAGCTTCAGCAACAGTTGCATCGAGATTGATCGTGATCGGATCAAGTATCATCACGTTTTCCGCCCTTTTCACCCGTCTCACCTGTGCAGCCTGTTTTTCAACGGTCATATTCTTATGGATAACGCCTATCCCGCCTTCGCGTGCAATGGCTATTGCAAGCTCATCCTCGGTAACCGTGTCCATAGCTGCCGAGACTATAGGTGTATTGATTCTAATGTTCCTTGTGAACATCGAGCTCAGGTCCACCTCACGCGGCAGCACTTCAGAGTATGAAGGTATAAGAAGGACATCATCAAATGTCAGTCCTTCGTATAATATTTTATCTTTTAAGCTTGTCATTGGCCGGGGTATTAAATTTGATGGCGCAAATTACTAAAAATTCATTACTCATAAAACACTCATTATCTTCGGATATCTTAAATAATTGAATGGCAGTTGCTATTTTTGCATGAGGTATTATATTGCCGGAATAAATGAATATTGAACCATACAGGCAGGTACTGACAAAATACTGGGGATTTACTTCGTTCAAACCGCTGCAGGAAGAAATAATAAAATCTGTTGCGGAAGGAAGGGATACTCTTGGTCTGATGCCGACAGGAGGCGGTAAATCTATTACTTTTCAGGTGCCGGCAATTGCAAGGGAAGGGATATGCCTTGTCATCACACCCCTGATCGCACTGATGAAGGACCAGGTAAACCGCCTGAACATGCTCGAGATCAGATCGCAGGCAATTCATTCAGGGATGACAGCCGAAGAGATCGACATTGCGCTTGAGAACTGTATATACGGCGATTATAAATTTCTCTATATTTCACCTGAAAGGATCTCCACCCGCATATTCCAGACCCGGCTACAGAAGATGAACCTTAATCTGGTCGCGGTTGATGAGGCACACTGTATATCCCAGTGGGGATATGATTTCAGACCGTCATACCTTAAAATTGTAACATTAAGGGACTACATTTCCGAAAAAGTGCCCTTTCTGGCTCTTACTGCTTCTGCCACACCTGCGGTTACCGAGGACATAATGAGCAAACTGGCATTCAGGGAAAAGAATATCCTGAAGACAAGCTTTGAACGGAAGAATATTTCATACCTGGTCAGGAAAGAAGAGGATAAGGGGACATACCTTGTCAGGACACTCCATAAAGTGGGAGGTAGCGGTATAATATATGTCCGGAGCCGGAAGCGGTGCAAGGAGATTGCCGAGCTGCTGGTTGCAAAGGGGATTAGTGCCGATTTCTACCATGCAGGTCTTCCTGCAGAGCTGAGAGATAAAAAACAGACGGCCTGGACAGCCGGGAAAACACGCATTATTGTAGCCACAAATGCATTCGGCATGGGTATCGACAAGGCCGAGGTACGGTTTGTAATACACTGGGATATACCAGATTCGATTGAAAGCTATTTCCAGGAGAGCGGCAGGGCAGGACGCGACGATAAGCCGGCTTATGCGATACTTCTCTATTCCGCTGCAGATAGAAAACGCCTTGAAGAATCGCTCAGAAAGAAATTTCCGCCGGTCGAGAAAATAAAGGATGTATATGAAGCTTTGTGTAACTTCCTGCAGGTCCCATACGGTTCGGGAAAGGACAATGTTTATGATTTCAACCTTTATGACCTTGTGTCGAAGTACAGGCTTCCGGTAATTGAAACATATAACAGCCTGACATTCCTGCAGAGAGAGGGATACATAGAGTTCACCGAGGAAATAAACAATCCTTCACGTGTCCATTTTATTGTGGGGCGCGATGACCTTTACAAATTCCAGGTGGCAAATGAATCATTCGATGCTTTCATCAAGCTTCTGCTTCGGTCATATACAGGGATGTTCACAGAATTTGTTCCGGTAAACGAAG
Source organism: Bacteroidales bacterium (assembly GCA_015712185.1). Classification (GTDB taxonomy): domain Bacteria; phylum Bacteroidota; class Bacteroidia; order Bacteroidales; family VadinHA17; genus LD21. Next base: position 77 of record JADDYF010000010.1, on the reverse strand, counting down.
ATACCCTGGCTAAAAAGTCGGCATTATCACGAGACGCTGTCTACAGGTTCCTTGTGAGATTATCGTCGCTGAACATC
>JADDYF010000294.1 GCA_015712185.1 Bacteroidales bacterium | reverse complement strand
ATTTTGTATTTATTTCAGGTAACAGGAAGGTTTATTATACTAATCTTTCTCACGGAGAATACAGGTTCAGAGTGCTTTCTTCCTCTGATGGAGAGACATGGAGCCCTGAAGAACCTCTTTTAAATATTATAATTTCCCCTCCATTATGGTTGTCTGCCCCGGCTTATATTTTATACTTTATTATTTCGACAATTATCATTTATACTCTGATCAGTTTTTATTTAAAAAAGAATACCCTTGAACAGCAAAGAAGAATAGATATAATAGAAACCAATAAGGAAAGGGAGATACTCAATGCAAAGATTAATTTTTATACAAATATTACTCATGAAGTACGAACTCCTTTAACTCTGATAAAAGGACCACTTGACAGGATTTTGAAGACCGGGATTAAGAATTCAAAGGATACCGAGGATAACCTTTTAATTATTAAAAGAAATACCGACAGGCTCCTGAACCTTGCCAACCAGTTGCTTGATTTCAGAAAAACCGAGAAGGAGATGTTTAAGCTGAATTTCATTAAAACGGATTTATACCAACTGGTTGAATCAACGTACAACTTATTCCTTCCATACAGTGCAGAAAGAATGATATCAATTCATCTGCATTCACCGATAAATTATTATAATCTGGCAGTAGACAGGGAGGCAATAACGAAGATAATAACCAACCTTCTTTCAAATGCCCTTAAATTTGCCGAATCGAAGGTTGACTTATACCTGGAACCTGAGACGGATAAGGAAAACATTATAAGGATACGTGTAAACAACGACGGAAAATTAATATCCAAAGATATCAGCGAAAAAATCTTTGAGCCATTTTATCAGGTTGATTTTGATAAACCGGGGGAAAAGGGTGCCGGGCTTGGACTATCACTCGCCCGTTCACTCGCAGAACTTCATCATGGAAGACTTTTTCTTGATACTACTGTAAAGCACAATAATTCGTTTGTACTGGAATTGACTAAATGTCAGGAAGAATCAGTCTCCAGCGACACTGCAGAATATGAGGGGATGAATCTAAATGAAAATCACAAATTTGAGATCTTTGGATCTCTTGAAAATATTCGTCCAAACATTCTTCTTGTAGAGGATGAAGTTGAAATGGGTAGATTCATAGCGAAGGAAATTTCGAGTGAATATAATGTTATCCTTACTTACAATGGCGACGAGGCTCTGAAAGCTCTTAAGAATTATAATATTATTCTTGTCGTCAGCGACGTTATTATGCCAGTTATGAACGGATATGAGCTTTGCAGGCAGATTAAAGCCAACATAGAATTCAGCCATATTCCAGTTATACTCCTTACTGCAACCATACATTTGAATGCAAGGATAGAAGGCCTAGATTCAGGTGCAGATGGTTATATTGAAAAACCTTTTTCAACGGACCTGTTGATAGCTCAGATAAATAATCTCATTAAAAACAGGAGTCTGGACCGGCAGAATTTCATCACTTCTCCTCTTACCCATTTCAAGTCAGTTGCTATGAACAAAACCGACGAGGAGTTCCTGAAAAAGCTGAATTCCATACTGATGGACAATATTTCTGAGAACGATTTAAGTGTAGAGAAAATTGCAGAAAAAATGGGAATCAGCGTTTCAACACTTTACAGAAAAGTAAAAGCCCTGACAGATCTTAATTCGGTTGAATATATCAGGCTGACCAAGCTTAAGAAGGCAGCAGAATTATTATCAGATGGAAATTACCGAATAAATGAAATATCCTATCTGGTCGGATTCTCATCTCCTTCTTATTTTGCAACCAGTTTCCAGAAACAATTCGGAATCTCACCCTCTCAATTTGTCAGGAAGCTTAAATAAAAAGTATGTTTATCTGCACAGCTGAATGTGATCATAAAAAGAAATCCACGGTGTTCTTTTTATTCGATTATTTATTGTATCAATCCTTCTATCCTGGTAAATCTGTTTCCCTGCTTCGAATCATTGGAGGAATCTCTTTGCGCCCGGGTAAGGTCAGGATTCCGGCATGCTTCAGTGAAGAGATTTATCTGCCTCCCTTTCGGTGCATCTGATAATTACAAAGCAGACGAGAATCAGTGCTAACATTGATCCTGAGAGAATTCTACTCGTTGTGACAGGTTTAATGAATTATCTGAAATGATTTACTTTAAAATTAGAGTTATTTATTACACATAACCTGAGTACAAAAGGTTTTTCAGAATCTTGATTTGTATTGCGGATTTTTTATTTATTCATTCAAATGGTTCACGGTTCCCGCCGCTATTTATTAAATTTGATTATAACTATTTAATCAGACAGGATGAGACGCACAATTATTTATCACCTCAGACTTAAAAGGATCCATATTGTCCTGGTTTGTCTGCTCACAGGCCTATCTCTCTATTCTCAGCCCGAAAAACAACTCGTAACAGGCCAGCAACCCGTATATAAAGTTTCAAAAGCAAGAGGATCCGTAACTGTAGATGGTAAAATGGATGAGCCGGACTGGAAAAACGCCGAAGTTCAAACTCTCAATAATTTCTTCAGACTTGATAAACCTGTTGAAAAACAGAATTCCAGATTCAGGATGTTGTGGGATGATGCAAATCTCTACCTTTTTTATGAATGCGAAGATACGTCACTTACGGCCCGTGAAACAAATTTTGATGGTCGTACTTATATCGATGATTGTGCAGAATTCTTTGTTGTGCCAGTTCCTGATAGTATATACATGCACTTCGGGTTTGAAATAAATATTACAGAAGTAAGGTATGACTATATAGTGCTCTGGAAATTTTATAACAACAGGACATTCTTTATCAGCGGATACAATCCCGAATATAAAGTGAAGGCTATTTGCGACGGCACAATCAATGACGAGAAGGACCAGGACAGGGGCTGGACCATGGAATTCGCAATTCCTTTTTCTGCATTCAGCAATTTTCAGAATGTTACTCGTCCGAAGTCGGGGGCGAGATGGGCATTCCAGGTGGTACGTCAGGACAGGAACTCCGTTAATGACAGATTCCGGTCAACATCAACGTTGTTTCCTATATATGTTTACCGGCTGGATGTTCACCAGCCAAATCGTTTCGGATTATTTGAGTTTACTGATAATTGATTTTAAAAGCAAGGATTAAACCTGCTCCCGGAAATGCAGAAAGCTTCTGAGTCACAATTCCTCCACGGCAATTTATAAACGCTTAAGTCGACCGGTATATCCGGTAGCTTATAATAGTCAGTAAATGATGAGATGAATCTTGCCGGCACTAAAGTTTATCTTCTGTAAGAAGAAGGCTGATTACGAGAAGAATTCCATTCAATGAGAATGTTATCTTACCCTTTTTTTATTTACCTTTTAATTTTCAGTCACCTTTTGCCAAAAAATTAAACAATTCTTCGGTTTTTTATTCTGACTTTTACAATGATCAGAATTAAGATTTTCTTCTTTGTTCATGATGCCCGACCGGTTGTTTGCCGTGAAGGGATTAAGAGAACGAAACTTGAACTCCAAAAAAACTAAACACTATGAAGCCCAATTGTTTTTTCAAACACAAACAAGAATGAAAATATTTTTTAAATATGTGGATTCTCGAGACAGATAGGGACAACCTATGTGGCCTGAAAAAACAAAATTATTTACACATATGAAAAAAAACAGTATTAAAATTCTTTTATCTGTTCTTGTTCTGATTTGCTTTCATCAGCTTCTTGATGCTCAGGAAATCCGGAAGAACAGGGTAATTATTTTAACCGATGTGGAAAATGAACCTGACGATTCAGAATCGCTCGTCAGGTTGCTTTTATATTCAAATGTGATTGATATAAAAGGAATAATAGCTACTACCTCTGTTCACATGAAAAAAGAGGTACACCCTGAAACAATCCGGGAAGCCATTCAGGCCTTTGGAAAAGTCCAGGCTAATCTATTAAAACATGAGGCTGGTTTCCCTGATGCAAATTCACTGTTGCAGCTGGTAACGCAGGGATTACCCGAATATGGAATGAGCGGAGTCGGAGCAGGGAAAGATTCGCAGGGATCAGAATGGATCATTAAAATACTTGATGAAAATGATCCCCGCCCGTTATGGATATGTGTTTGGGGCGGATCTAATACTTTTGGCCAGTCATTGTATAAAATCCGCCAGACAAGGCCGGAAACTAAAGCCAATAACCTGATAAAGAAATTACGCGTCTATACCATTTCAGATCAGGATGACAGCGGCATCTGGATACGCAAAAACTTCCCCGGATTGTTTTATATTGTCAGTCCAGGAGGTTACGGCAGCTCAACATGGACTGCTATCAACACTGCTGTTAAAGGGATAAATAACGAAACCATCAGCAACCGGTGGTTAGCAGAAAATATTCAGCAGGGTCATGGTCCCCTGGGAGCTTTCTATCCTGATGTTGCTTATGGAATGGAAGGAGACACTCCTACATTCCTTTCGTTAATCCCGAACGGACTGAATGATTATGAACATCCAGACTGGGGAGGATGGGGCGGTCGCTATGAATTGTATCAGCCTGAATATTCGAAAATGGATACCAAAGGTTTCACCGGTGGTGTGCCTGTTGACCCTGAGCCACGTGCTATTTGGACTAACGCTGCTGACAGGTTTGTTCCTTATATATACAATGAGTACGGAAAGGCAATCAGGAGAGATACAGTTGTTTTCAATGATAACAAAGCAACCTTGTTCCGCTGGAGAGACGATTTCCAGAATGATTTTGCAGCAAGGATGGACTGGTGCACAGAAGAGTACAGCGGGGCCAACCATCCGCCCACACCCATGATTGGGCACCCCGATCATATAACGGTAAAATCGGGAGAAGCATTCGTACTTGATGCCAGCGGAACATCTGATCCTGACGGTGATAATCTCAGCTACCTCTGGTTCCAGTATCCGGAAGCCGGATCATATAAACAGCTCATTCGTTTCGATCCTGCTGAAAACCTGTACAAGATACCCCGTTTAATTGCACCGGTGGTTGAAAAGCCGGAGACAGCGCATTTCATCCTTAAAGTGACAGATAAAGGTAACCCTCCTCTGGCAAGATATAAAAGGGTAATTGTGAATATAATACCTTAATGATAATGGCAGTGGTACATATACAGTTCAAATACAAACCTTAATGTAGAAATTAAAATGAAAAAGACATTATTCACCGTTTTGCTGATGGTCACATCTCCATGTGTGGTCTGTTTTGCACAGTCAGGACAGGCTTCAAATGTTTTTAATGCTGATACAGCGCATACCTCCCCATATAACCTCTATGGTGCTAAGTATCCTCGTATTGAAGCTGATTCGAGGGTCACTTTCCGCTTTAATGCGCCCAATGCTCAGAAGGTTCAGGTTTCCATAGTTAACGTTCCATTCGATATGGTTAAGGGTGAGAATGGTGTATGGACTTATACCAGCGAACCACAGGATAAAGGATATCACAACTACTGGATGATAGTTGACGGCACAATCGTTGTTGATCCTGCAACCAATGCTTTTATTGGCTATAGCCATATGTGCAATGGTTTTGAGATTCCCGATCCCGATGGCGACTTCTACGAACTAAAGGATGTTCCGCATGGAAACGTGCTTATAAAGAATTACCTTTCCAAAGTTGCCAAATCATGGCGTCACATCTTCGTTTACACACCGCCAGATTATGAAAAGAACACCTCAGCCCGATACCCGGTGCTTTATCTGCAGCATGGGGGCGGTGAGGATGAAAGAGTATGGATTGAAATGGGTCGAACCAACCTGATACTCGATAATCTGATTGCTGAAGGAAAGATAAAACCATTTATAGTTGTCATGGAGACAAGTGCCGTGGGTCCTCAGTTTCCGATGGGACCACGCCCTGCAGCCCCTGCTGCAGGTGCTCCGGCACAAGGTGCACAGCGTCCGGCTGCTGCGGCGCCAGGCGCTCCCGCAGCCCCAGGTGCAGGTGCGCAGGCTGCAGGTGCCCGTCCCCGCTTCTCCTTCGACACTTATGCCCAGCTCATGATAAACGATATGATCCCATGGGTTGATAAAAACTTCCGCACAATTCCTGACCAGTCTCACCGTGCAATGTCAGGCCTGTCGATGGGCGCCATGTGCACAAAATCGGTTACCCTGGCACACCTCGATATGTTCTCATATATAGGACTCTTCAGCGGCGGGACTATAGCTCCGGCGGAAATCACCGACAAATCCAAAGTCAAACTCGTATTTATGAGTTATGGCAGCCGTGAAAGAGGCTCTGATGGCGTCAAAGCTGCTGCAGATGCGCTGAACCAGACCGGGATTAAGAGTGCATCCTATGTTTCCCCTCTTACTGCCCATGAATGGCAATCATGGAGAAGAAGTCTGCGAGAATTTGCAATGCTTCTGTTTAAAGATTGATTATCATTTTGATATAAAAATATGTAATAGAGAATTTATTTAAAATCATCCAAAAAATTAACAAATGAAGAAAAGACTACTAATCGTGTTATCGGTAATGCTGATAACAGGGGAAATATCTTTAGCACAACCAGTGCAGCAACCTACTATAGAGGACTTCAAACCATCAACCAAAAATCAACCCGGTCAAGAGTATCCCATGGTCAACTCACAGGGTTATGCCCGATTCCGGATTATTGCGCCTGAAGCCAGGAGCGTTGTTGTAAGTCTGGGACCGGGCGGCACCAGAGGAGGCACCCCGCTCTCAAAAGCCGACGACGGATCATGGATGGGCACCACTGCGGGTCCCTTGGAAGAAGGCTTCCATTATTACCACCTGACAGTTGACGGTGGGATTTTTAACGATCCCGGTACATTAAACTTCTACGGTTCTACCCGCTGGGAAAGCGGTATAGAAATTCCTGCCCATGATCAGGATTTCTATGCGTTAAAGGATGTGCCTCATGGAAAAGTCCAGCAGATCCTTTTCCCCTCCACAAGCACAAATACCTCGCGCCGGGCATTTGTCTACACCCCTCCAAGTTACGAGAAAGATAAAAAGAAACGCTATCCTGTTCTCTATCTGCAGCATGGATGGGGGGAGGATGAAACAGCCTGGAGCAACCAGGGTCATGCAAACCTGATCATGGACAATATGATCGCCGAAGGTAAAATCAAGCCCTTCATCATCGTGATGACTTATGGTATGACAAACGATGTCAAGATGGGTGGAATGAAAAATTTTAAGATTGAACCTTTTCAAACGGTTCTTATAGACGAACTGATTCCTTACATCGACGCAAACTTCCGCACTCTTGCTGATCAACCTCATAGGGCAATGGCCGGCCTCTCAATGGGAGGAATGGAAACCAAGACAATCACACTGGCACGACCGGATGTCTTCTCACATTATGGTCTTCTCAGCGGCGGCACTTACGCCCCGAAAGATATCAAGGATAAGTCAAAGGTCAAACTTATTTTCCTGAGCTGCGGAAGCTTTGAAAATGCCACGGGCGTGAAGAATGCCACAACTGCTCTCAAGGAGTCCGGCATTAACGCCATATCATATATTTCTGAGAATACCCGCCATGAATTCCAGACCTGGCGTCGCAGTCTCTATGAACTCGCACAGCTGCTGTTCGTCAAATGAGTTTTCAGAATCATTTAAATAGCTGCAGATAATAATAAAAGAAGTCAATAAATGAGATTCAGATATTTAGGATTATTGCCGGTAATATTGTTCACCGGGACAGTTTGTCTTGCTCAGACGAATCAGATAACATCTGTGGAAGATTTTAAACCGGCATCGTCCAATCAGCCGGGCAAACAGTATCCACAGGTAAATTCAGAAGGACTTGTACGTGCCAGTATCTCAGCACCGCAGGCTCAGAAAGTGCAGCTCGATATAGGCGGTGTCAGATACGATCTTGTAAAAGATGACAAGGGTGTATGGACCGGTGATTCACGTCCTCAGGATGAAGGTTTTCACTACTACCAGCTCAATATCGACGGAGCTCAGGTCCCTGATCCGGGAAGTATGTTCTTCTATGGCGCCAGCCGCTGGGGCAGCGGAATAGAAATTCCTGCCAAAGACCAGGAATTCTATGCTCTGAAAAATGTGCCCCACGGCCAAGTCAGGGAGAATCTGTATTTCTCTGAGATCACCCAGGCATGGCGGCGTTGTTTTGTTTATACTCCTCCGGATTATGACAAAAACGTCTCCTACCGGTATCCTGTTCTCTATCTCCAGCATGGTATGGGTGAAGATGAGACGGGATGGCCGGTCCAGGGCAAAACCAATCTGATCCTCGACAACCTGATCGCTGAGAAGAAAGCTGTTCCGATGATCATTGTAATGGATAAAGGCTATGCATCAAAACCAAACCAGGCACAGAATCCCGCAGGGCCATCGAGGGGTTCCGGTGGTATTTCGACCTTCGAGGAGGTCCTGATAAATGAAATAATCCCTATGATAGATGTCACATATCGCACTCTGACCGACCGCGGACACAGGGCTATGGCAGGCCTTTCGATGGGCGCCAATCAGACCATCCAGATCACGATGAATAACCTCGACAGATTCGCATACATAGGGGGTTTCAGCGGGACATCCAATTTCCCCAATACTACAGAAATTGACCCTGTAACATTTATGAACGGGAAATTCAAAGACGGAGAGGCGTTAAACAGGCAGATAAAGGTCTTCTGGCTTGGCCTGGGGACGAAAGAACCGGATCCTTTCCCCGGCTCCGTTGGTGCCTTCCGTGCCATGCTGGACAAACAGGGCATTAAGTATGTTTATTATGAATCCCAGGGGACAGCTCATGAATGGCTGACCTGGAGAAGAGACTTGTTTCAGTTCGCACAATTGTTATTCAAGTAACATCTTTCATAAATCATTGATATGAGAAAATTTATAACCTGTTCAATCATTTTTCTATCGGCCGACATTCTATGTAGTGCACAGGTCCGGCAATCACCGCAGGCGCCTCCTCCCCCGCTGCCTGCCGGTTCAAAACCAGCATCAACAAACATTGTAGGCGCTGAATACCCGCGTAACGATTCACTTCGCAGGGCATTCTTTCGTGTACGCGCTCCAGAAGCACAAAGTGCAGTGGTAAGTCTTGGCAATGTTGCTCTGACAAAAGGTGAAGATGGTTTCTGGACAGGTGTGACAGCACCGCTGGATCCGGGTTTTCATTATTATACACTGAGAATTAACGGAGTTGATGTAACCGATCCTTCCAGTGAAACTTTTTTCGGTGCCGGCCGTGTAATGAGCGGTATTGAAGTCCCGGAAGAAGGAGTTGACTTTTATAATATAAAGAAAGTCCCGCACGGAGAAGTGGTCTCTTTCTGGTATTTTGCAGAATCGACAGGAGAACACAGACATGCATATATCTACACTCCCCCCGACTATACCAGGAATTGCGATAAACGTTATCCTGTACTTTATCTCCAGCATGGGATGGGTGAAGACAGGCGTGCCTGGCCAAACCAGGGACGAACGAATTTCATCCTCGACAATCTTATCGCTGATGGATTTGCTCAGCTCATTTTTCAGAACTGATTAATTGCATCTTTAACAAGTAGTTACTATACCTATGAAAAAGAGCATCATTTACTTTTTGTTTATCTGTATCCTGATGCTTACGGGATGCACTGGCACGGAAAAAAAGATCTCAAGATTTGATCTTACAGGTCCAAGGGATCCTTCTCTTATCAGAGGCTTCAATTACACCCCTGCCAATGTTGCTTCTCCCAGGCATCACATTGATACCTGGGTCCATTATGACTCTGCAACCATCGAATTTGATATGGATCTGGCCAAAAGCCTCAACATGAACCAGGTTCGTGTTTTTGTTCCTTATACAGCATATACCGAGGACAGTATTGCTCTTCCTGCAAAACTGAGACACTTTGTACGTGCGTGTCATGAAAGAAATATCGGAGTTATGCCCGTACTTCAGGGAGGCCCCTGGATGAGGGACACAACACAGCTCCCCCTCGGGAGAAAATGGGCAAAGTTCCTGGTTGATGCAATATCAGATGAACCCGGCCTTGCATTCTGGGACGTCATGAATGAACCTGACTGGCCTACAACTCCGAGAGAAAGGGTTTTAAGGAATTATGAGAATTGTAAGTTCATGGCTAAGAATTTTCACGAGCTCGATCCTAATACTCCTGTGACAATCGGAATGGCTTTTGTTGATGGTATGATTGAGCTGGCAGATTATGTGGATGTACTACAGTTCCACGATTATATGCAGACCCGGGAGCAAATCAGGAATAACATTACCAGGGCTAAAGAATTTGCGGCAAAAGTGAATAAGCCTCTGATAAATGGTGAAATAGGCTGTATCGCCCGGGCAAATCCGTATGATATTACCCTTCAGGAACATATGGATGCAAAAGTAGGATGGTATATCTGGGAACTGATGATTGTCCGTACAGGATGGGGAACGGTCCACGGTGTGTTTTATGAGGACGGTAGCGTTCGTGATCCATCAATTCCTGCTGCAATAATGGGTTTTTTCCGTAAACGTTCTCCG
>JADDYF010000382.1 GCA_015712185.1 Bacteroidales bacterium | reverse complement strand
ATAATATAACTTTGATTTTTCCAAATTTTTTTCAGAATTTTTCGTTGTTAAAGCCAAAGAAAGATTCTGGTGATACATTATATAACTGATACCCAGCCAGGCAATTTCCTGCCTGCAATTGCTTAATCACTTCCCGATCTTACTTTTCTGCCCTGGGAAACGCCCAACAAAATTAAAAGTGTGATATAGGTTACCACAACCAGAATCATTGTTGACTGGCTCTCCATATTACTGTGATTAAACGGTTATTTCCAAATTTAGTAAATCAGTATTGTCCGACAAATATTGGTAACTTGAACAAGTAGTGTAAAAGTTAAGATTAATTTCATTCTTTTGACCATTTACTCACCCCCTTTAATCCCCCTCTCTACAAGCGGTAGAGAGGGGGAAACCTGAGCTTTGCGAAGGAGGGGGTGAGTACATGAAAGAATACAGAATCTCTTATGCTTATTAATAAAAATCAGATTCTTTATTTTCTACCTCATATGTAATAAAACTTTCATACATACCTCTATATTTATGATTTACTTATAATTTAATCTTTTTGTCCGGACACTAATGTCAATAAATGAAAGATTAATGCCTTCGTTCATTTTAAAATTTATCCATCTGTCCTAAAAGTCCATCAAGTTCCACCATGATTTGCTATCTTAGCTCCCTGATTTAAATGTCGTCTGGCCGATGTCGGTAGTTGTTCAGGGAGTAACCAAAATGTACGGAGAACAAAAAGCTCTGGACGACGTATCATTTGAAGTTAAGACAGGAGAGATAGTAGCTTTTCTGGGTCCCAACGGAGCAGGAAAATCTACAATGATGAAGATCATCACTGGATTTATCCCGGCGACATCAGGTTCGGTATTTGTCAATGGTACTGACATCTCGGCTGAAGATCCTGAAACGAAAAAATGCATCGGATACCTCCCCGAGAACAACCCTCTTTATCCCGAGATGTATGTGAGAGAATACCTTGGATTTGTTTCGTCATTATACAAGCCGGGAGGCTCTTCCAGGAAGCAGATTGATGATATAATCAGAATTACCGGACTGACTCCGGAGCAGAAGAAAAAGATAGGATCCCTTTCAAAAGGGTACCGTCAGAGAGTAGGGCTTGCACAGGCTCTTATTCATAATCCTGATGTACTGATTCTGGATGAGCCAACCTCCGGACTTGATCCCAACCAGATTGTCGAAATACGTAACCTGATCCGTGATGCCGGCCGCAACAAAACAATACTCCTTTCAACACATATTATGCAGGAAGTCGAAGCAATCTGCGACAGAATACTTATAATCGACAAGGGTGTTATTGTTGCTGATGAGCTGAAAAGCAACATTCATTCAATAATGAAGCGGCAGAAGCAGATCATCCTCATTGAATTCGATAAACAAGCTGATGATTCAGGATTAATGGGAATTTCAAATGTTAAAAACGTACACCGGATAAAAGATACTCTCTGGAAGATTGAGGCTGAAGGTGAGGAAGATATCCGTCCCGCTTTATTTAACTATGCTGTGAATAATAACCTTAAAGTGCTTTCCCTTCAGAAGGAGGAGAGTAACCTTGAAGAGGTCTTCAGGCATCTGACAGGCGGGTAAGTGTTTTGTTTTCTGGATTTTTTTTATTTGCTTTGCCTTTCAATTTATGGTGGAAAGATTTGTGCTGATTGCAACCACAGGAAAAAATGCTAAAACGCTGAAAATTCTGTTTTTCCAATCATCCGGCCTTCCATCCTGTTATTAATATTAAAATTTATCTTCAGATTATGGGATATTTATTTACGTCCGAATCGGTTTCAGAAGGCCATCCCGACAAGATCGCCGATCAGATATCAGATGCATTGCTCGATGAGTTCCTCCGGTGGGACCCCGATTCAAAGGTTGCCTGTGAGACATTTGTAACAACAGGGCTCGTGGTATGCGGTGGTGAAGTACAGACCTCAGGCTGGGTTGATGTCCAGGAGACAGCAAGGAGAGTGATCCGCAAGATCGGGTATACAAAGGCTGAATACCGGTTTGACTGTGATTCATGCGGTGTTATCTCAACAATTCATGAGCAGTCACCCGATATCCGTCAGGGTGTTGTAAGGGATAAACCGGAAGAGCAGGGTGCCGGCGATCAGGGTATGATGTTTGGCTATGCATGCCGCGAAATGGATAATTTCATGCCTCTCAGCAGCGAGCTGGCTCATATTCTTCTGCAGGAGCTCGCCGCAATCAGGCATGAAGGGAAGAAGATGAAATACCTGCGGCCCGATGCAAAATCGCAGGTCACAATAGAATATGATGATAATAACAACCCTGTCCGAATCTGCACAATTGTTATCAGCACCCAGCATGATGAGTTTATCCTTCCAAAAAACAAATCGCATGCTTCAGAAAAGGCTGCTGAAACGGCAATGCAAAATAAAATCAAAGAAGATCTTCATGAGATACTGATCCCGAGAGTGAAGAAGTCGCTTCCGTCAAGGATACAAAAGCTTTTCAGGGATGACCTGAACCTTCTTGTCAATCCCACCGGCAAGTTTGTCATAGGCGGGCCGCATGGCGACACAGGACTGACCGGACGCAAGATAATTGTAGATACTTATGGTGGTCACGGAGCACATGGAGGCGGCGCTTTTTCAGGGAAAGATCCTTCGAAAGTTGACAGGTCAGCTGCCTATGCAGCACGGCATATTGCGAAGAATCTTGTGGCAGCAGGAGTGTGTGACAAAGCACTTATACAGGTTGCCTATGCCATTGGTGTCGCACAGCCTCTAGGCTTATATATAAATACCTTTGGAACAGCACATGTAAAGGACAATAAAGGAAAGCTGCTGAATGACGGGGAAATAGCCCTGAAAGTCAGCAAGCTTTTTGATATGCGTCCATACGCCATTATACGACGATTAGGCTTAAAGAATCCGATATTCCTGCCTACAGCGACATACGGACATTTCGGACGCGACCATTCCGTTGGTGACGTGGAGGTATACTATGAAGTTCCGGGTTATAAACCCAGGATTGCAACCAACAACGGGAAAATGGTATATCGTAAAAAAGTTGAATTCTTTGCCTGGGAAAAGCTCGATTATGTAGATGAGTTAAAGAAAGCGTTCAGACTTTGACCTGCAGTCCCCTCCTCGGGGCTCAAAATGAAGCTTTTACAATCCTGGCAATATTATCTGAACGCCCGAGCGTATAATAATGTATGCCAGGCACACCCTCTTTTATCAGCTCTTTTGACTGCATGGTTGCCCATTCAATACCTGCTTCACGCGCTTCGTTATCGGATTTGCATTTAAGTACAGCATTCACAAGATCGGTGGGCATATCAATATGAAAGGTCTGAGGTAACATCCTGATATCGTTCATGGTCGAGATAGGTTTTAATCCTGCAATAACAGGGACTGTAATCCCTGTCTTCCTGCATTCTTCCCTGAAGCGGAAAAACCTGCTGTTGTCAAAAAACATCTGGGTTACTATATAGCTTGCCCCGGCATCCACTTTCTTTTTCAGATTTTCCATATCGATATCCCTGTTAGGCGCTTCAAAATGCTTCTCCGGATAACCGGCAACTCCGATGCAGAAATTAGTGGGAGTGGTATCCTCGAGTGTTTCTTCGAGATATTTTCCGTTGTTCATGTTCACAATTTGTTTCACCAGCTCCCAGGTATGAGCGTGCCCGTCTTTTTCGGGAATGAACACCCTGCTGCCTTTCTGGGGATCGCCCCGCAAAGCCAGAACATCGTCAATCCCAAGGAAATTCATTTCAATAAGCACATTTTCAGTCTCTTCCTTTGTAAAACCCCCGCAAAGAATGTGGGGTACAACGGTAATGTTATACTTGTATTTCACAGCAGCTGCCAGTGCAATAGTTCCCGGTCGCAGCCGCGTAATCCTTTTTTCGAGAAGCCCGTCGGGTCTCTCCCTGTAGGTTATTTCATTTCTGTGGGAGGTGAAGTTGATGTATGCCGGCTGAAACTCTATCAGCCTGTCAATTGTACGGTAGATCCTGTCAAGGCTGTGTCCCTTGAGGGGCGGCAGCAATTCAAACGTAAACAGAGGTCCTCCTGCGTTCTTAATCTTGTCAATAACACTCATATATTAAATTTCATAAGTTCGGGGCTAGCCATTTTGCAGCCTCCTCAACAGTCATATTCTTTCTTACGGCATAATCTTCGAGCTGGTCGTTGCTTATCTTACCTATGTTGAAGTAGGATGAATCGGGATGAGAGAATATATACCCGCTCACGGAGGAGGGTGGGGTCATCGCAAAATTCTCAGTGAGTCCGACACCAATTGCTGCCTCTGCATCCAGCAGATCGAACAGAATTCTCTTCTCGGTATGGTCAGGACAGGCCGGATAACCCGGTGCAGGCCTGATGCCGGCATACTTTATCGCTAACATTTCTTCAACCGTAAGATCTTCACCGGCAGCATATCCCCAGTACTCTTTCCGTATCCTTTCATGCACCCATTCGGCAGCTGCCTCAGCCAGACGATCGCTCAGGATCCTGATCATGATTGTGGCATAGTCATCGCCCCTGAATACCTTAAAAGCTTCTTCATCAATACAGGCAGTGACCACGAATGCTCCTATGTAATCAGTCACTCCGGCTGATTCGGGAGCTATATAATCGGAAAGAGACAGGTTCGGTATATCGTTTTCCTTCGGTTCCTGGTTCCTGAGGAACCTGAACACTGATGCCTGCTTTTTATCTTCTCCGTAAACTCTGACATCATCGCCGACAGCCACAGCCGGATAGAGTCCGAAAACAGCTTTTGCTGTCAGTATCCGCCTGTTTATGATTTCATTCAGATAAAACTGTGCATCATCAAACAGTTTTTTTGCCTCACTGCCTTTCACAGGATCGCTGAATATTGAGGGATACTTCCCGGGAATCTTCCATTCAAAGAAGAAGAATGTCCAGTCGATATACCCTGAAAGCACCTTCAGATCAATTTCATCCATTACATGCCGTCCGGGTTTCTTTGGACTGACGATGTTTACAGAATTCCAGTCGGTCTTAAGCCTGTTGTTTCTTGCTTCGCTTATCGTAAGAAGCTTCCTTGTCATGCTGCGGGAGATATGGTCCTCCCTTATCTTTTTATATTTCTGAGCATTCGATGAGACAAATTCAATGTTGTTTGCCCGGAGCAGCGCTGACAGGACGCCTGCAGCTTTAGATGCGTCTTTTACATGAATCACGGCATTTGAGTAAGCCGGTGCAATTTTTACTGCGGTATGTATTTCTGATGTTGTAGCACCGCCAATAAGAAGGGGGACCTTTAATTTCCTGCGTTCCATCTCGGATGCAACATGAACCATTTCATCAAGGGAAGGTGTGATCAATCCGCTCAGCCCGATAAAATCAACCTTCGCCCCTGTCGCCGTGTCGATGATCTTTTCAGATGGAACCATTACTCCAAGATCAATAACCTCATAATTATTACAGGCCAGAACAACGCCAACAATGTTCTTACCTATATCATGAACATCTCCCTTGACTGTTGCGAGAAGTATTTTACCTGCAATCTTCTTCTCAGCCTGTGCACTTTCAGCCTCAATATACGGTGCCAGCTTCGAGACTGCCTTTTTCATCACTCTTGCACTTTTTACAACCTGCGGAAGGAACATCTTCCCTGATCCGAAGAGATCTCCTACAATGTTCATTCCTCCCATCAGGGGACCCTCAATAAGTTCTATCGACCTGGAAAAAAGAGGACGGGCTTCTTCCACATCCTGCTCGATATATTCGTCATATCCCCGGATAAGAGCATGTGTAATCCTTTCAATTACAGGCAGTGACCGCCATTCATTCTCTTTCTTTTCTTTTTTGCCCTCATCCTTCAGTCCTTCAGCAAATTTCACCAGCCTTTCAGTGGCATCCTTTCTCCTGTTAAGCACAACATCCTCGGTAAGATGAAGAAGATCTTCCTGAATTTCGGTATAGACCTGTAACATCCCGGGATTTACGATACCCATGTCAAGTCCGCCCTTTATTGCATGGAACAGAAAAACCGAGTGCATAGCTTCGCGTACTCTGTCTATTCCCCTGAAAGAGAAGGAGAGGTTGCTGATCCCCCCGCTCACTTTGGCATAGGGCAGGTTCTGTTTAATCCACCGTACTGCCTTAATAAAATTAACAGCATAGTTGTTATGTTCTTCAATACCTGTGGCTACAGCCAGTACATTGGGATCGAAAATTATATCTTCGGGAGGAAATCCGATTTTATCTGCCAGGAGATGGTATGATCTCTCCGCAACCTGAGTTTTTCTTTCATAGGTATCGGCCTGTCCTTTTTCATCAAATAGCATAACAACAGCTGCGGCTCCGTATTTTCGTATCAGGCGGGCATGGTGAAGAAATGTTTCTTCTCCCTCTTTAAGACTGATTGAATTAACAATCGATTTGCCCTGAATGCATTTCAGAGCAGATTCAATCACTTCCCATTTTGATGAATCGATCATTAATGGGAGTTTAGCGATATCGGGTTCTGACATAACCAGATTTACGAACTTTACCATGGCTTTTACGGAGTCGAGCATTGCCTCATCCATGCAGATATCAATGATCTGAGCGCCTCCTTCTACCTGGTTCCGTGCAACTGACAGGGCTTCTCCGTATTTCTCTTCTCTTATCAGCCTGGCAAATTTTATTGATCCCGAGACATTGGTCCTTTCTCCGATATTTACAAAGTTTGTATCAGGTGTGATAGTCAGAGCCTCGAGGCCGCTGAGTCGTGTAAATCGTTTTATTTCAGGCTTCTGCCGCGGTTTGTATTTTGAAGCTTTTTCTGCTATTCTCCTGATATGAAGCGGAGTTGTTCCGCAGCAGCCTCCTATAATATTAACCCATCCCTCTTTCATAAATTCCACGGCGATAGCTGACATAGCTTCGGCGGACTGGTCATATTCACCGAACTGATTCGGAAGCCCTGCATTCGGATGTGCAGAAACATAAAATGGTGATTTTGCCGAAAGCTCCTGTACAAAAGGCCGCAGCTGTTCCGCACCGAGGGCACAGTTCAGACCTGTTCCGAAGAGAGGGAAGTGTGACACTGATATGAGAAATGCCTCCAGAGTCTGACCGGTAAGGGTTCTTCCGCTTGCATCGGTTATTGTAACTGATGCGATCACGGGAAGTCTTACTCCTTTTTCTTCAAAGACAGTATCGATGGCAAAAAGCGCTGCCTTGCAGTTAAGCACGTCGAAGATAGTTTCAACAATAAGTATATGCACGCCGCCATCGATGAGTCCTCTCGCCTGGTCAGAATATGCCCTTACGAGATCATCAAATGATACCGATCTTGCCCCGGGATCACCGACATCCGATGAAATTGATGCAGTCTTATTTGTCGGTCCGAGAGTGCCGGCAATGAAATGTTCTTCCGGTTCAGTTGAATTCTCAAATTCGGTAATAGCTTCCCTTGCAAGCTGAGCCGCCCGGAGATTCATATTGTAAACCTGGTCTTCCATGCCGTAATCGGCCATGGATATCATGTTGGAATTAAATGAATTGGTTGTGATGATATCGGCTCCTGCTTCGAGATATCCCCTGTGAATCTCTTTTATTATGCCCGGGTTTGTAATACATAAAAGATCATTATTCCCCTTCTGAGACCGGGGGTGGTCTTTAAAACTATCCCCCCTGAAATCCTTCTCCCCGAGCTTGTACTTCTGGATCATTGTTCCCATCGCACCATCAAGGACAAGGATCTTTTCCTTTATTAATTCCTCTAAAGAATAGTTCATCACCTTCAAGTATTTAAATCAAATGAAATATGTTCATTATTTTCGTGTTCGTTCTTATCATCTCCCGGTATTCCCGGGATTAGGTATTGGCACCGTTCTCCCGGTAATCCGGGATTGGTTGCCAGGGTTTCGCTGAGCCTAATCTCTCCGCCCTTCTCAATAAAAATCAAACACCCCAATCGGAAGGAAAGTTTGATTTGTAATTGCAAATGTATGAATGATTTTTAAAAATACCATAAAATAAAGATTTAACTTAATTTTGTTGCCGTAATATATCCTTTATGCAGAACAGACTGGAGATCTATAACAGTATCACACGAAGTAAAGAGCCATTTAAACCGCTTCACCCTCCATTTGTAGGTTTGTATGTGTGCGGACCTACAGTGTACAGCGATGCGCATCTGGGACATGCCCGTCCGGCAATAGTATTTGACCTGTTATTCCGTTATCTCACCCATCTTGAATTTAAGGTGAGGTATATCCGCAATATAACAGATGTCGGACATCTGGAGAATGATGCCGATGAAGGGGAGGACAAGATTGAAAAGAAGGCCCGGCTTGAACACCTCGAACCCATGGAGGTTGTACAGAAATACCTGAACAACTACCTGAGGAATATGGAACAGCTGAACGTGCTGCATCCTTCGATAGAACCGAGAGCATCGGGACATATCTTCGAGCAGCAGAAACTTGTTAAATCAATCCTGGAAAAAGGTTATGCTTATGAAGTAAACGGGTCGGTCTATTTTGACGTTCTTAAGTATAATGAGAAATACCATTACGGGAAACTATCCGGGCGTGTGCTTGAAGAACTTCAGGGCAGCACAAGGTCGCTCGAAGGGCAGGATGAGAAGCGGAATCCTTTCGATTTCGCACTATGGAAAAAAGCAACTCCTGAGCATCTTATGAAATGGCCGTCTCCGTGGAGCGAAGGTTTTCCGGGATGGCATCTGGAATGCTCTGCAATGAGCATAAAATATCTGGGAGAAACCTTTGATATTCATGGCGGCGGAATGGATCTTCAGTTTCCGCACCACGAATGCGAGATAGCACAATCAACGGCAGGCCTCGGAAAGGAAACTGTAAAGTACTGGATGCATAACAATATGATCACGATAAACGGACAGAAGATGGCACGGTCGCTTGGAAATTTCATTACTCTCGACCAGCTGTTCAGTGGTGAGCATGCGCTGCTTCAGCAATCATACAGCCCGATGACCATAAGATTCTTCCTCCTTCAGGCGCATTACCGCAGTACTGTTGATTTTTCGAATGAAGCCCTTCAGGCTGCAGAGAAGGGCTATCGCAAGCTAATGAAAGGAATAGAAACATTGTCAAAACTGAAGCCATCCCCGGCGTCGACCATTGATATTTCTTCATTAAAAAACAAGTGTTACGAAGCTCTTAATGATGATCTGAACAGTCCTGTTCTGCTGTCAACCCTCTTTGACGTGATCAGAAATATCAATTCTGCATACGATGGTAATGAAAAGCTTAATGCTGCAGATATTGATTCGCTTAAGAATCTGTTCAGCATATTTGTAAATGACATTCTTGGATTAAAGGATGAGACCTCCGGTAAAGGGAGCGAGAAACTGACAGGCGACCTGATGAAGATCATTATCAATCTGAGGCAGGATGCTAAAAGCAGGAAAGAATGGGCATTGTCAGATCATATAAGGGAGGAACTTAAGAAAGCCGGAATTACCCTGAAGGACCTCAAGGATGGAGCGGAATGGGAGGTTGAATAACGAAATAAATCCCCTCCAGGGAGGGGTGGGGGTGGGTTTTTTAATGTAAGCAAAATGTCAAATAAAAGAAGGTTAACATCGTATAATCTTAAACTTCAACAACCTGCCGGAGATTTACAGGAAAGACTGACCAATAAGCCCACCCCTAACCCCTCCAGGGAGGGGAACCAGAAAAGTTATATTTCCACGCCATTAAATATTGGTACAGTTCCGGTAGGAGGCACATACCCGGTCCGGGTCCAGTCAATGACCAACACAAACACGCTTGACACAAAGGCTACTGTAGCACAATGTATAAGAATTATAGAAGCAGGAGCTGATTTTGTCAGGCTTACTGCACAGAGCATAAGGGAAGCCGACAACCTTGCTAATATTAAAAATGAGCTCCGGAAAGCCGGATTCAATACACCGCTTATTGCCGATATTCATTTCAATCCTTCTGCCGCTGAAAGAGCTGCACAGCTGGTGGAAAAGGTAAGGATCAATCCGGGGAATTATGCTGACAAGCGGGCTTCATTCACACAGACAGACCTGACAGATAAAGAATATAATGATGAGCTTGACCGGATCCATCAGAGGCTTCTTCCGCTTATCAGAATATGCAGAGACAACAAGACAGTCATACGTATCGGGACAAATCATGGTTCCCTTTCAGACCGTATAATGACACGTTACGGGAATACTCCGGAAGGTATGGTTCAGTCAGCATTGGAGTATATAAGGATATTCCGGTCAGAGAACTTCAACAGCCTGGTTTTATCCATGAAATCTTCTGATACCCGGGTTGTGCTGGAATCAAACAGACTCCTGGTCAGAATGATGAGAGATGAAGGTGTTGCATACCCGATACATCTTGGTGTCACAGAAGCCGGCGAAGGAGAGGAGGGACGCATCAGGTCTGCAGCTGGTAGCGGGTCATTGCTCTCAGAAGGGATTGGAGATACAATACGAGTCTCACTCTCTGAAGATCCGGAGTCCGAGATTCCTGTGGCCAGAGAAATCTTGCAGTTCCTTGGCGGATCAAAGGAACGGGTGATGAATCCGGTACCTGTACAAAACTTTAAGACCAAGGAAGGACTCTATAAACCTGAGGTGATTACTTTTAAAGACGGTCAATACCTTAACGAGAACGGAAATCCGTTCCAGGGTGATATGCTTATTTTCAACTTTCAGACACCTCCGCTCCTTTCTGAAAAGTCACAGAAGAAAATCTACCTCAGCCCGGTTTTTGCAGAGGACAATCCTTTAAAGCTGGCAATTGATGCTGCTGCGCTGCTTGGCAGGTATTTCATATTAAAGCAGGCGGATGGCATATGCATTACAAATCATGGCCAGGTGCAGGGCGATAAGCTGAAAGATCTTGCTTTCTCAATCCTTCAGGCATCGGAAGCAAGAATCACGCAGAACAGATATATCTCATGTCCCACCTGCGGACGCATAAGATTCAATCTCCAGGAAACTGTAAAAAAGGTCAAGGCGGCAACGAAACACCTGAAGGGGCTCAAGATTGCAGTCATGGGATGCATTGTCAATGGTCCAGGGGAAATGTCCGGAGCTGATTACGGTTATGTCGGGACTGCAGAAGGCAGGGTGCACATTTACAGGGGTGTAAACATTGTTCTCAGGAATATTCCTGAAAGCAATGCAGTAGATGAACTTGTTAGGCTGATTAAGTCTGATCAGGCCAGCCTGTAATCGAGCTGTTTCTTCTGGATATCTGCCCGCACGACTTCTACCTTTACCCTGTCCCCCAGCATATAGACTCTTCCGGTTGATCGACCCCTGATGCAGTAGTTTTCTTCGTCATATTCGTAGAAGTCGTCGTCCAGCTCCCTGATGCTGACCATGCCCTCACATTGATTTTCAATTATTTCAACATAAAGTCCCCATTCAGTAACTCCTGATATAACTCCATCAAATACGAGGCCGGTCTTGTCGCTCATGTACTCAACCTGCTTATATTTCACAGATGCTCTTTCGGCGTCGGCAGCGAGCCTTTCCATTTTTGAAGAATGTTCACACATTTTCTCATATTTCTCCTTGTTACCTGGATGTTCATGGGCAAGGTAATCCGTGAGCAGCCTGTGGACCATCATATCAGGGTACCTTCGTATCGGAGATGTGAAATGCGTGTAATACCTGAAAGCCAGACCGTAGTGACCTATGTTCTCAGTTGAATAAACTGCTTTGGCCATAGCCCGCAGGGCAAGAGTCTCAATAATATTCTGTTCTTTTTTACCGGCAACGGAGTTCATCAGTTTATTCATAGCCCGTGGCAATGAGCCAATATTTTCACCATCGAGCCTGTATCCGAAACGTGTAATAAAGTGGCTGAAATTGTCGATTTTTTCAGGATCGGGTTTATCGTGAATACGGTAAACGAATGTCTTGCCTTTCAGCTTTTTCCCTATCAGTTCCGCTACATGCCTGTTGGCAAGCAGCATAAATTCCTCAATAAGCTGGTTGGCAGTACCCATTTCCCTGAATCTTATCGCCAATGGTTTACCGTTTTCGTCAAGATCGAACTGCACCTCTATCTTTTCGAAAGCAAAGGAGCCTGCAGCAAATCTCCTCTTTCTCAGATGCTGTGCAAGACGATGAAGGGTTAGGATCTGTTCCTGCATATCCCCTTCCCCATTGTCGATTATCTCCTGTGCTTCCCTGTATGAGAATCTTCTGTCGGATTTGATTATTGTACGGCCGAACCATTCATTCTGCACTTCAGCTTTATCGTTCAATTCAAAGACTGCTGAATAGGTAAGCTTATCCTCATGGGGATTCAATGAACAGGTATGATTTGAGAGACGTTCCGGAAGCATAGGGACAACCCTGTCAACCAGATAAACAGATGTGGCACGATGCTGTGCCTCTTCCTCTGTAAGAGAACCGGGTTTGACATAATGTGTAACATCGGCTATATGAACCCCCACTTCCCAGTTTCCGTTTTCGAGCTGCCTTAGTGACAGGGCGTCGTCAAAATCCTTTGCATCTTCAGGATCGATTGTAAGCGTCGGCACCATCCGGAAATCACGCCGTGATTCCACATCTTTTTTTGTAATTCCGGCAGGTATCTTTTCAGCATCCTGTATAACCTCATCGCTGAACTGGTATGGCAGCTCAAACTCCGCTAGTATGGCATGTATTTCTGTTTCGTGAACACCCGGGTAACCGAGGACATTTATTATTTCGGCAATAGGATTCTTCGACTTTGGATCCCAGTCGATAACCTTTGCAACTGCTTTTTGTCCCTGTTTTGCACCATTAAGCCTGGATAACGGTATGAACAGGTCGAAAGGCATATTTTTGTTATCGGGGATAAGAAATGCGAAGTTGGTCATGATCTCTACTGTTCCGACAAATGAATTACGCCATCTCTCAATTATCTCGACAACCTCTCCCTCCGGTCGTGAACCTTTTCTCCTTGCGTAGAGCCATACCTTTACCTTGTCGCCATGAAGTGCTGTCCGCAGGTTTTTAGCGGAAACAAAAACGTCCTCTTCTATCTCTTCCGAAGTAATGAATCCGTAACCCATCCTGGTCAGATCAACAATACCGGTTATATAGCCTCTTGCAGCAGCTTTTATCATGAATTTTCCATGATATACCTCCTTGATGGTCCCTTTTCCTGCAAGCTCTTTCAAAATCTCCGATATCATCTGTCTTTCAGATGGATCGTTGATATTCAGTCTTTTTGAAACCTGTTTGTAATTGAAGCCCTGCTGAGGACTTTTGGAAAGTATTGAAAGTATTTGTTCTGTTGCTGTATCCCTCGAAACACCAGATTTTTTCCCGCCTCTACCCTTCTTCCTGCTCATAATTCAGATTTTTGCGAAGGTAAGAATTTGAAACATTAATTTCATACATTTGATTTATAATACTATTACATGTTTGATCTGGCATCAGTTCCGTCCCGCTCAGAGTCTGTGGTCACCCGTAAAACAGGACACGAATATGTTCTTGTCCCTGTTGTTGACAATATTGCAGATATGAACAGTGTCTACACACTAAATGAAACAGGTGCATTTCTGTGGGAACTTATTGACGGTAAAAGGACAGTGAAAGATCTGATCGATTCGCTCATAATTGAATACGATGTTGACAGGGATAAGGCTTCCAGAGAGGTGATTTCATTTCTTGACGATATGGACAAGTTTTTGATCATCAGATGAAAATTATTAACTGAAATACAGATTATATCATGGAAAAGATTGATTTTTCAGGCAGATGAGGAGTTACAATTTAAAGATTGCCGGCTATAATATCAGGGTTGATTCTGCAGCAGATGGTCCTGAGTTAAGACCGGAAGAAAGATTTCTCAGGAATATCTGTGAGTCATCTGATTATGATATTCAAATCAGTGTCCATTCAGGAGCTTTTATTATTCCTGAAGAATCAGAGAGAGTATTTATAGCT
>JADDYF010000369.1 GCA_015712185.1 Bacteroidales bacterium | reverse complement strand
GCATCGGCATCATTCTTGAGCTCTGAAAGGTTAATTGTTGGAACCGTACTTTTCGACAAACCCAATACCCTGTTGACTGCGTCATATGTCAAATCCTGAATTTCATTGGTTGGATCCCCGTCTTTTTCAATGTTTGCGATCTTTACCTCGTTTCCGCCTTCAATTTTAAGATAATCTGAACCATCAATATTTACTACCGAGAGTGTCTGATCGTCTGATGCCGGATCACCCGGATCACCTTTTGGCCCTGGATCACCTTTTGGTCCCGGAGGTCCTGGTTCGAGCGACTTCTGGGCATAAAGAGCATATGGGACAGCAAGGAACTGCATAGTCCCCATATCCATAAAATCATTTTCAAACTTAACCTCGACCTTGAGATAATGAAAAGCTTCATCCCACGCAATCTGTGAAAGCTCACCGCACGGGTACCCACCGGTTGGCACACCCTGTCCTATGATTATCGAAAAAACACCGAATTTTGATGTGATCACATCCTGGTGAAGCTCCTGGAAAACAACAGGACCCAGCGGATTATTTGAAATTATAGAAAATTTCACGCTTATCTTTCTGTTAACCAGTTCATTACCATAATTGTCCCGTGCAACAGCCTGGTAATGGATTCCAAGGGGAACACTGTTCTGTCCCAGTACATTTGCACAGATAGTTACAGTAAAAAACAGTATAAGAATTTTTCGGGTAAATATTGAAGCCATATTGTTCAGGTTTTAAATTTTTTCAATCTTGAAAATACGATTTATTATACGGTCCTCGCTCGATATCCTGATAAGATAAAATCCTCTGATAAGGTATCCGACGTCATATTGTTCCTTATACCAGAACTGCTCATAAAATACTCTGTTTGCCGAGTAAACTATTGTACCTGTTATATTTACAATTTCAATTTTGAATGTTCTTGCTTCATCTCCCTCAAGCTCAATGTATACATAATCACTGACGGGATTTGGATAGACCCTGATCCCGCTTCCATTGATTGTATCCTCGGCCTCTTTTTGCATTCTCGGTTGCTGAAAACCCTGTGTGAATATGTATGGGCTACAACTAATAATCTGAACTGCCGTCTCTCCGACCGTCTGGGAATAGCTTATGGTTGCATCCGACACAACTCCTGCAAGCGGGACAAGAACCTGGTGTGACAGCTGCTGACTAAAAACACCTGTCAATGGAATTATTAACAAAAACAGTAGAATTTTTGTCCCTTTAATCATATTGCATAACATACCAGAGGACACCAAAAATATACAAATTTTTGACAAAACAATAATTTTTGTTGATAAATATGTTAAAAACTTGTGTTAATTTTTTGATCATATCTGGAAAAAATTTCTTATAACGCGAAAAGTATCTGGCTCACTATTTATATTGTCAGATCGAACGATTTAATAAAACAATGCTGAGGTCATATCTCTATAATAATCTTACTGAAGCAGGTTGTGATGAGGCCGGGAGAGGTTCACTGGCAGGTCCCGTGGTGGCTGCGGCAGTAATACTTCCAAAGAATTACAGACACCCGGTGCTTACCGATTCAAAAAAGCTCACGCCAAAAACCAGGGCGACTCTCAGGGAAGAGATCATCAGCAGCGCAATAGCATGGAATGTTGCATTTGTTAATAGCCGTGAGATTGATGAACTGAATATTCTCAGGGCGACCATCAAGGCTATGCACCTGGCTATTGAAGGCCTTAAAAGAGAGCCCCAGTTCCTTCTTATTGACGGTAACAGGTTCTTCCCGTATAAAAAAATAGGGCACCAGACAATTATAGGAGGTGACGGATTATTCTTTTCGATCGCAGCCGCATCAGTCCTGGCAAAAACATTCCGGGATGAATATATGGAAAAGGTTCACTGCGAATTTCCTGATTATGGCTGGAACCATAATAAAGGGTATGCCACTTCACATCACAGGCGCGCCATAGAGCAGTTCGGTATAACCCCGTACCACCGCAAGACATTCACCCTCCTTGATACACAAATGTCAATTGTGTTTTAATTTTATCTGCACTACAATTCCACGATTGCTGATACATAAAGTTTTATGATTTTTTCTGGCTACATTTGCATCCAAATCTGACAAAATGCAAATCGATATTGTGGAAATAATTGCGGCTTTCATGGTTTTATTTGCCATAATAGACATACCAGGCTCAATCCCGGTTATACTTGATATTAAATCAAAAGGTGCAATCGTTCACTCCCTCAAGGTCACAATTGTCTCCTTTTCAATTCTCCTTGCATTCTTACTGATAGGAAGTCCACTGCTCGGAGTTTTTGGTATAGATGTTTCATCCTTTGCCATTGCCGGATCATTCATTATTTTTCTGATCGCAATGGAGATGATCCTAGGCATTGAGCTGTTTAAACAGGATGCACATGTGACCGGAGCCATATTTCCAATTGCATTTCCACTGATCGCCGGAGCCGGATCAATAACCACCATTCTTTCACTTAAAGCTGAATATTATTCAATAAATATACTTATCGCACTGATCATCAATATGATAATTGTCTATCTTGTTTTACGGCTTACCACAGTTTTTGAAAGGTTACTGGGCGTCGGCGGAGTCCAGATCCTTAAGAAAATTTTTGGAGTCATCCTGCTTTCCATTGCAATCAAGCTTTTCATTTCAAATACAGGTATTATTTTACCTCATGGAATGTAAAGTAACCATCTACACAGACGGCGCTTCCAGCGGCAATCCGGGTCCCGGCGGTTATGGAGTTGTACTCATTTCAGGAAAACACCGGCTCGAGAAATCACAGGGATTCAGACTCACCACCAACAACAGGATGGAACTGATGGCAGTAATCGCCGGGCTCGAATCCCTCAAAAGGCCCGGCAGCAATGTAGTTGTTTATACTGATTCGCGGTATGTAGCAGATGCCGTTGAGAAAGGATGGGTGTTCCGGTGGGAATCAAAAGCTTTCAGGAAGAAAAAGAACCAGGACCTGTGGATGAGATTCCTCAGGACCTACCGTAAACATAATGTAAGATTCGTATGGATCAAAGGACATGCAAGCAATCCGGAAAATGAACTTTGCGACAGAATGGCTGTTGAGGCTTCAACACATAGTGATCTGGCGGAAGATACAGGTTACAGCCCGGAAGATGACGTTAACGACTTATTCAACGATTCCTTCGAGAACTGAAGCTGTTTTATGTATCAGATGAGAGGACAAAAGGAACTATATGAATTGCTTGAGAAGCTGAATATAAAGTTTGATTACCATGAGCATCCGCCGCTTGCAACGATCAGGGATGCAAAGATCCACTGGAAGGATTATAACTCAGGCAGATGCAAAAACATTTTCTTCCGGAATCATAAAGGTGACCAGCATTACCTTGTGATTCTCGAACACCTGAGGCAGCTCGATATACATGATCTTGAAAAACGTCTCAGGCAGGGAAAGCTTACTTTTGCGTCGGACAAAAGACTGAAAAAATATCTTGGGATTGAACCCGGATCTGTTTCACCGTTTGGCCTGATCAACGACAGGGAAAACCATGTTCATCTCTTTATGGATGAGAAGCTGAATGATTTTGACCGCCTTGCTTTTCATCCGAATGTCAACACTGCTTCACTTGTAATATCCCGGACTGATTTTATCCGGTTTCTCGACTATACCGGCAACTCATACGAGTTTCTTAAACTTTATGACTGACTGTCATTTTTTATATATTGGCTGCCTCCATTCCTCCATCGGTTCATATTTGCTCATACAGGCCCATCTGATCCCTCTCTTCTGTATCTCCAGAGCTTCAGGCACCTTGAAATCGGCAGCAACGTGTCCAAGTGATGAATAAAATACTCTTCCTTTACCATAAGCCTTTTTCCATACAACAGGTACGATGTTACCGCCTATCCATGAGGCATTTTTATCTGTAAATGTAGTAGTAGCCAGGACCTTCACATTCGGATCGACATGAACAAAATATTGTTCGGAATGCATATCAAAATCAGATAGTCCTTTGGTTACAGGATCCTTGGGATCGGTGATATTTACCCGGTAATCAATAACACCGCCAGGGTGAGCTACCCACTGGCCGCCTACCATAAACTGGTACTCTGTATTATTCCTGAATGAATCACCGAGTCCTCCGTGCCATCCGGCTATACCAACGCCGTTCTTCACCGCCTCAAGGAGAGCCCTTTCCTGATTGCCAGCTATGGTCCCCATAGTCCATGCCTGAATGATAAGGTCAATCTCTTTCGTGAGGTCCATTGTAACATAAGCCTCAAGCGTATCCGATATAGTTACCTTTGCTCCTTCAGATTCCATCCATGGAACAAAAATATCACGGCATTTATCGGGTTCATGTCCCATCCATCCGCCCCATACAAAAAGTACTTTTTTACTTTCCAGTGGTGTAGGAGTGGCAGGAGAAAAGCTTCTGCTGAGAACCGGGGGTGTAATTAGTGCTGCTGCTGCTGCTGCTGCACTCTTTGAAATAAATGATCTGCGTGTAACCATAATTGTAAGATTTGAGACTAAGATAGTGATTTTAAAATTCAACAATTTAAATAGGGTTTAAATACCATTAAAAGGTCTTGATTAATATCGAATCCTATATTAATTAATTGTTTAAAATGATTTTAAATAAACCGTTTTTGCATCAAATCGGAATATTATACGTCCTTATCCTGAACACGACCTAAACTGCCTCGTTGAATGAAAAAGTTGTTAGTATCAGCCGTAATTATACTATTAATTATTCCATTATCTTTTGGACAGGACCTGGAAAAGAAGAGGTATCAGGCTACAAAAGTGTCAGATCCTCCGGTTATAAACGGGATTCTTGACGATGAAGCATGGAGCGCTGGGAAATGGATTGATGATTTCATCCAGAATGAACCGTACAGCGGAAAACCGGCTTCACAGCGAACTGAATTCAAGATCCTCTTCGATGAAGACAACCTTTATGTTGCCTTTAAAGCTTTCGATACAAGTCCCGACAGCATAGTCAATCGTCTTACACGCCGCGACCAGGTTGATGGTGATCTTGTAGCAATAATTGTTGACAGTTTTCATGATCTCCGGACTGCCTTCGTATTCGGTGTTAGTTCTGCCAGTGTGAAGTATGACTTTATGATGACAAACGACGGACAGGGAGAGGACCCGTCATGGGATCCCAACTGGTGGGTAAAAACATCAATTAACAATGAAGGGTGGATTGCAGAAATAAAAATTCCCTTCAGCCAGGTGAGATTTGAAAAAAGTTCTGGTGATGTCTGGGGTCTTGAGATGGCGCGGGTACTTTACAGAAATAATGAGAGCGACTTCTGGCAACATATCCCCAGGGATGCACCGGGATTCGTGCATTTATTCGGTGAACTGCAGGGTCTCGAACAGATCAAACCAAGAAAAATCTTCGATGTAACCCCCTACGGTGTTGCAAAGGCTGAAACATTTAAGAAAGAAACAGGAAATCCGTTTATGGAGAAAGGCCGCAGGTTCGGAATAAACGGTGGAATTGATGCCAAGATCGGAGTTACAAATAACATGACGATGGATCTGACCATCAATCCCGATTTCGGTCAGGTTGAAGCTGACCCGTCAGAGGTAAACCTCTCAGCCTATGAGACCTTTTTCCAGGAAAAAAGACCATTTTTTATTGAGGGTAATAACATTACAAATTTCAATATAGGACTTGGCGACGGGAATATCGGCAATGACAACCTGTTCTATTCACGGCGAATAGGACGCAGACCGCAGGGATACACTAACATTGAGGAAGGGTGGTATGCCGATATGCCCGTATTTACCAACATTATCGGGGCGGCCAAGCTTACAGGTAAAACAAAGAACGGACTTTCGGTCGGCTTTGTCGAGGCTGTGACATCAGAGGAAAAAGCAGAGATCGATACATCCGGCGGCCGGATATTTGAGACAGTGGAGCCCTTAACCAATTATTTTGTGGGAAGGGTGCAAAGAGATTTTAAGGATGGCAATACTATTCTCGGAGGCATAATAACAGGTACCAACAGGGATCTGGAAGGAGATCTGACTGACTACATGCATAAATCTGCTTATTCCGGCGGATTTGACTTTACACAGTACTTTAAAAATAAAAACTGGATGTTCAACCTGAATGCAGCCTTCTCCCAGGTAAACGGCACTAAGGAGGTTCTGGCATTAACTCAATCGTCGTCAGCAAGATATTACCAGCGGCCTGATAACGATTATACGGTTTTTGATCCTGAACGCACCTCACTTTTTGGATCCGGCGGGAGAATGCAGATTATGAAGATGAATGGACACCTGAATCTGCTCGGGTGTGTCCTGTGGAGAACACCGGGATTTGAGACCAACGATCTTGGATATATCCAGCAATCAGATCAAGTGCTTAGTGTATTGTGGGCTGGATATAGCCAGTGGGATCCGAAATGGATTTACAGAAGATACAATATCAATGGCGATTTATACTTCGTGAATAATTTCGGCGGTGATGCACTGGGTAAGGGGTTTGAATGGAATGCAAATATGTCGTTAAAAAATTACTGGTCGGTATGGACCGGCGGAAACCTTAATAGTGCAGCTATTTCAACAGCCATCCTGCGCGGTGGTCCCATGATGAGACTGCCCGGGTCTGTAAATGGCAGGATCGGCTTTTCTACCGACAACCGAAAGAAACTGGTATTTAGTGTATTTGCCAACGCATCCAAAGGTTTTGAAAACACTTCAAACAACCTCTACACCGAACTGGATATGACATATAAGCCTTTTAACTTTCTATTTGTAACTCTCAGTCCGGGATTCAGTAAGTCATACACCGATCTTCAGTATGTGAGAAGATTAAAAAACAATGGCATAGACAGGTTTATCTTTGCCAGCATCGACAGGCAAACACTAAATGCCTCAATCAGGGTAAATCTTAATGTGAGCCCTGATCTTACGCTGCAATACTGGGGTCAGCCTTTTATCGCAACAGGAAAATACTATGACCATAAATATATTATGGACCCCATGGCTGATAAATATGGTGACAGGTACTGGACCTATTCAAGTGCCCAGAAAAGCTTCGATGCTGATAACAACAGATATGATATTGATGAGAATCTGAATGGTACCATCGACTACTCATTCGGAAATAATGATTTTAATGTCAGGGAATTCCTTTCCAATCTTGTTTTAAGGTGGGAATACAGCCCGGGATCGACGGTTTACTTTGTATGGAACCAGTCGAGGAGCTTTTATAACGGTTCAGGTGTCATGAACTTCTTCAGCGACCTTGGCGATCTTTTTAACAGGGACAACAATATACCACATAATATATTCCTTGTAAAATTCAGTTACCGGTTTGGATTGAAATAAGAGCAGGTCAGGGAACCATTTCCGGTTTATCTAAACTGTTCAATTCATACCTTGCATAAAAGTTAGCCGTTCTACGACGGCAAGACCGCATGACATCTGGACTGTAAGTCAATAATACTGGCAAGGTTTTTGTGCATATTTTTAGTAGAAATACCTCTTTATCTGCATAGTTGAAAACGATTGTCCTGTGATTGTTTTACAACTAAAACCAAATAAAATGAAGAGGAATGAAAAAAAGGTTCCGGCATTTGATGACCTCATTTTCGCGAACCGTAACAAGGAATACGGAGCTTATGATCTCCGGAAACGCTACAAATCAGCTACAGGTCTCTCTATTATCGGCGGAGTAACATTCTATACAGCACTGTTTATCCTGTTTTCAGTAATTACACCCGAACCGGCTATTGGAGATCCTGATGACCAGATTATTATTGTCGTTACCCCCGATAATTCAATTGACCCCGACGAAATAGCACAGAAGCCGCCGGAAAAACCAGTGGAGGCTCCGATAATTGACAGATACGTCGCACCTGTTGTAACTACTGATACAACAGAAGATACCCCTTATCTGATGACGACTGAAGAGCTGTCTCTCACAACCAGGGACGGCGATGTGAATGATACAAACGATTATATATATCACGAACAGCCTGATGACATTATCCCCGACGAAACCCCGACAATATTTATAAAGGTGGAAGAGATGCCGGAATACCCGGGCGGAAACCAGGCTCTGCTTGCATACATCGCAAAGAATACGATTTACCCGGATGAGGCATTAAAAAATAACATCCATGGAAGGGTTACCCTGAAATTTGTTGTGAATCCCGACGGCGCTGTCGGAAAGATAGAGATAATCAGGGGTATTGATCCGTTACTCGACCAGGAGGCAGTAAGAGTCGTTGGTACATTACCAAGGTTCAGACCCGGCCGGCAGGGTGGCGTTCCGGTCCCCGTCTGGTTCAGTGTACCGGTCAATTTTCAGTTGATAAACAACTAAACATCCGCCAGAACCAGACCTGGATAAAGATTTTGTAATTAACTTAGGTCTGGTTTTTGATATTTACTTAAGTGCTTATTTAAAGTGCAGGCCAGAAGCAGATATATAAAATGGCTTTTACTGATATTCTTAATTCTCACTTTTAATCCGCTGAGAGCCCAAGCTCCTTTTACGAGGGGCGTCAATCTTACGGGCTGGTTCCAGGTATCAAGCCCGGGAGAGATACAATATACAAAATTTACCAGGAAAGATCTTGTAAATATAAAAGCTCTCGGATGTGACGTAATAAGACTTCCCATTGCATTGCACGACATGACAAGCGGAACTCCGGATTATACCCTCGACCGGCTTTTCCTTTCATTTCTTGACTCTGTTGTGACATGGTGCGAGGAGATGAACCTGTACCTGATTCTCGATAACCATAGCTTTGATCCAAATGTTGATACAAATCCTTCTGTTGAAGAAATTCTGATAAAAGTGTGGTCGCAGATGGCTTTACATTATAAAAACCGGAGTGAATATATCCTTTATGAAATCCTCAACGAGCCTCATGGAATAACAACATCAGCGTGGGCTGCAATCCAAAGTCAGGCAATAAATGCAATCAGGAACCACGATACAAAACACACAATCGTGGTAGGAGGTTCAGGTTATAATACCTATACTGAACTTATAAACCTGCCTTTTTATTCTGATCCAAACCTGCTTTATACATTCCATTTTTATGATCCCTTCATGTTCACACACCAGGGAGCTACATGGACCTCTCCTTCGATGGCACCTCTTGCAGGTGTTCCGTTTCCATATAATGCAGCGGAGATGCCTGCATGTCCCGCTTCACTTAAAGGAACCTGGATTGAAAGCAGCCTGAACAGCTATCCTTCATCAGGAACAGTAAGCCGTGTCAGGCAGCTGATTGACAATGCAGTCACTTTCAGGGATCTAAGGAATGTTAAGGTTTTCTGCGGTGAATTTGGCGTCTATATACCTAACAGCGATGATGCTGACAGGTGTTACTGGTACAAAATCGTCAGGGAATATCTCGAAGAAAAGAATATCCCCTGGACAATATGGGACTACAAGGGGGGATTTGGGCTTTTTAAGAAGGGATCAAATGAGTTTTTTGAGCATGATCTCAACATTAGATTGCTTGACTCACTCGATTTCAACATCCCGGTACAGACGCCCTTTTCTGTCCGTCCCGATTCGGTCGGATTCATGATCTATACAGATTATGTTGCCGAAAAAACAGAGAATGCGAGCTATGGGACCGGAGAAATTAATTTTTATTCCGATAACCTTCCGGATAATGACATGTACTGCCTTGCCTGGAGCGGCTTCAGCCAGTATAATGCCATTGGCTTTAACTTTATCCCCGATAAAGACCTGACCAGGCTTGTCGGTGAGGATTATGCACTCGATTTTATGGTCAGGGGCAGTGAACCCGGGATAAAATTCGAGATCAGGTTCCGCGATTCCAAAACCAGTGAACCTGAAGATCATCCATGGCGTATGGGGATTACTATTGACCAGTCATCAGCAAACTGGGACAGGAAATGGCATCATGTGCGAATACCTCTGACATCTCTTACCGAGCGTGGTGCATGGGACAACGGAACATGGTATAATCCTGAAGGTAAATTCGACTGGACAAAAGTCGACAGGCTTGAGATATCAACCGAATACACTGACATACTCGGTAAAAAATTATGGTTCGACAATATTCATATCAGCAATGTCGACACAGCTGTTGTCAGGGAGAATAAAGAGGTAGGTATTGAAGACATTAACCGGAGCAATAAACTCATTCTGACTATCGCTCCGAACCCGATGAAGGTTTATACCACTATATCCTTTACACTTCCGTCCGGAAGTAATATCACTGTTGAAATATTCTCCTTGGCAGGAATAAAGATCCGCAGCCTTTATCAAAATATATATCTACCTGAAGACGTGATAATCAACTGGGATGGTCGTGATGATTCCGGTACGGAGGTACAACCCGGCATTTATGTCTGCCGGTTAAAATCACGAAATCTTACGGGAACGGCTAAAATCCTGAAACTGGAGTAAAGAATCAATCATCAGAAAAAACACTAAATTCGTACTGTTAATCAATTAACAGTACTATGAAAAAGAATATATTATTTGCCGCAGTTGCAATATACTGTTTTGTTCCCGCTAATATTTCAGGTCAGAATAAAGATAAAGCCATATTCAGGGCATCCCAGCCTGGTTTTTACCAGAATACCATACTCAGGGATGACCGTGAGGTGAGAGAAAGTCTTGCACCTGACAGAACCACTAAAAGCTTCGTGGTGGATCTCTCGTCGGCGTCGCTACCCAACAAGATCGACCTCTATAAGA
This sequence comes from Bacteroidales bacterium, assembly GCA_015712185.1. Taxonomy (GTDB): domain Bacteria; phylum Bacteroidota; class Bacteroidia; order Bacteroidales; family VadinHA17; genus LD21. The sequence goes on along the minus strand of JADDYF010000369.1, from coordinate 2,356 downwards.
ATAAGCAGTGGCATAATCCACCTGTTTCGCAGGGGAGTACAAGTACATGCTGGAGCTTTTCCACAACTTCATTCTTGGAATCTGAAGTTTACCGCATTCATAAGATGCAGGTAAGGCTTTCGGAGATGTATACTGTTTACTGGGAATATGTGGAAAAGACAAGGCGCTATATTCAGGAACGCGGTAATTCAGCCTTTGCTGAAGGCTCGGAAGCCAATGCCGTCACACGCATGTGGAAGAAGTATGGTATAGTTCCGTGGGAAACCTATACCGGACTGCTTAACGGCCGGAAGTACCATAACCACCAGGCAATGTTCAACGAGCTGCAAGGTTACCTCGAATCGCTTAAGTCAAACTCTACTTGGAATGAGGAGGCAGCCGTTTCAACGGTAAAATCAATTCTGAACCATTATATAGGTGAACCTCCTGCTGAAATCACTGTGAGCGGGGAAAAAATCACCCCGCTTCAGTATTTAAAAGAGGTGATCAGGATCAATCCTGATGACTATGTAGATATCCTTTCATATATCCAGGAACCCTTTTATAAAAAGGTGGAGTATAAAGTACCTGACAACTGGTGGCATAATTCTGATTATCATAATATCCCGCTCGATGTTTTCATACCAACATTAAAGAGTATTGTCAGAAAAGGTTATACTGTCAGCATTGGCGGGGATGTGTCGGAAGCCGGATTTGACAGGGTAACTCAGTGTGCAGTGATCCCCGATTTTGATATTCCGTCAGCATTCATAAATGACGATGCACGCCAGTTCAGGTTTTCGAACAGTACAACTACCGACGATCATGGTATGCACCTTGTAGGTTACCTTGAAAAAGACGGGAAGGATTGGTTTCTTATAAAAGATTCGGGAGCGGGATCGCGTAACAACGATCCGAATGCAAAGGAGTTCGGATATTACTTTTTCTCCGAGGATTATATAAAACTGAAAATGATGGACTTTATGGTTCACAAGGATGCAGTAAAGGATCTGCTCGGAAAATTCTGAATTCTGAAATAAGTACTGTTATTTAAGAACCAGACCCAAACGTCCCTGGTGTTCACTTGTGATGCATTTCGTACACTTTATGGTTAAGCATTTTTTAATCAATGACAAAACATATAGGGATAGTGGCGTGCAGCTACGAAGGAGCAGCTCTTTGCTACCAGACAATCTGTAATGAGGGATCCAGGTATCTGGGGAAACATTCTCATCCTGAGGTAAGTCTTCATAATCACCCGTTGAGTGAATATATGAACTGCATCGAATCGGGTGACTGGGAAGGAGTAGCATTGCTGATGTTATCATCATCGGAAAAACTATACAAAACCGGAGCCGAATTTTTAATAAGCCCCGATAATACGATACATCAGGCATTTCCATATTTTAACAAAAGGTCTCCTCTGCCGTGGCTGCATATTGCAGAAGAAGTAGCGAAAACTGCTATTCAAAATAACTTTCAGAAACCAGGGATCCTTGGTACAAAATTCCTGATGGAGGGACCGGTTTATCCGGAGATATTGGGAATGAAGAATCTTAAATACTTTATACCTGGAGCGGAGCAAAGGCTAAGGATAAATCAAATTATCTTCAATGAACTTGTTTATGGAATTATAAAAGATAAATCAAAAGAATTCCTTTTAAAAGTCATTGCTGATTTAAAGTTTAAAGGCTGTGATTCAGTTATCCTGGGATGTACGGAAATACCTCTGATTGTTCTTCCTGAAGAATCCGCATTACCGGTACTGGATTCAACAAGGATACTTGCAAGGGCAGCATTAAAGTATTCAACAGGGGAAGAGTGTCGTTAACCTTAATCTTTATCACGGTGGCTTTTTTATGAAAAAAATAATTGACTTTCGCTGAAACAACATTTAACTTTGTCGTAAGCAATGTTGTTGATAACAATAGCATTAATTTAAAACTATTTCCAGAGAAATCTTTTTCAGAGGATATCCGTCTTAGTATTAAAAAAAAACTTAAATTATGAAAGACAACCTACAACAATGTACTCCTGCAGCCGGCGCAGTATACGGTCTGGGGCTTATCGGAGCTGCAATTTATTTCATTTCAACTGCAACGGGTTTCTGGATGGGTGTATTGGGATTCCTGAAAGCCATAGTCTGGCCGGTTTTCCTGGTTTTTGAAGCTTTTAAAAGCCTGGCAGCATAATATAGGCGTAAAATCCAGCCGTGCATTACCTTGCATCGCTATTTGAACAATAGTTGTGCGAACTCATTGAGGTGCATTATAATCCTTCAAACCAGCCATGTCCGGGTTCTGTAAACATTATTCTTTCCAAACGGCAATGGAAAGAATGCTATTGAAAGCCTCTGAGGATGCTCTACAAAGGCTTA
>JADDYF010000344.1 GCA_015712185.1 Bacteroidales bacterium | reverse complement strand
AATGTTTTAGATCGGAGTTGTATGGTGGGGATTGTACATTTGAAGGAGAAGATGTACTCTGTGATTCAAATGATATGCTTTTTTGTGCTTTTATGTGTCCATTTTCTTGGGGTTCGGTTTGTGTAGGTGGTGGTTACTAAATAGTAAGAGGCTGTCTTTAAAATTAAAGACAGCCTCTTTAAGTGGTCATACATTATGAATAACTTGAATGGAAAGTCCTATATTGGGGAATGTAGATACCAGCAGTTTGCCCAGAACAATTGTGTCCATTGTTAGTTGAAATCTAAGGGATGCCCATAGCAAAATTTTTCTTAACAAAGTTAAGCCAAGAGTCAAACAGAAGCAGAACTGTAAATTGCTGGATAAAAGGGATAAAAGTCATTAACATTACTACGGGAGGTCTAACAGACATGAGGAAACGGAGTATGAACTATAATCGAAACAAGGGTTAAACTTAGAAATCAGCTGAAACCACAGTACTGTGAAACGACTAAAACATGGAGGTCTGAATCTTTATAGTTGGCAAAAATGAGAATTAGCGGAACTAACTTTAGGTAGAAGTAAGGAAACTATCGTAGGCAGAGATTTCAAGGTTGTAAGAGATATAAAAGGTGTCGATATTGCTATGTCCAAAGCATTAAAGGGCGAGCTATTACATTACTTGAAGAAGAAATGGGAAGAAGTATGGTGGTCAATGCAGGAATAGAGGAAATGATATCACACCTGAAAGACGATAACAGTATAATGAAGAACTATCTCAGCAGTATCTCGGGGGCTAGAATCAAGACATAAATGGCAGTTGCAGCATATAATATGAAGAAATGGATGAGGTTGGAGAAAGAGAAGGAACTTACCATATTCCTTTCCTAGATTTACCGGAGAATGATTTTAATCCCAGTAATATCTAACGGTATAGAACATAAGAAAATGTAAATTAAAAAGGAAAAAATAATTACTAATAATAATGAATATACGAATAATTATTCTATTATCCTTAATAGTTATTATTGGATGTCAAAATGTAAATCGTACCATCAATAATAATCTAAAAACTTTTGCCTTAAAAGACTTTACTAAAACTACAGAAGTAAAACTATCAGATCTTGGCTTTGTTGACATCAAATATATTCCATTGGAAACCAATGAGTATAGTTTGGTTCCTAGAATCCTGGACATAAAAATTGATAGTAGTTTTTATCTTATACAATTTTTCAATACCATTTTAAAATTCCAAAACAATGGATCATTTGTCACCAAGATAGGAACCGAAGGGAGGGGGCCAGGTGAATATCTTGTTGTCCATGATGTAGACATCGATCAACAAGATCATTTCATATATTTAGTTGATGGTTGGGCGAGGAGATTTTATGTCTATTCTGAAAGTGGTGAATTTTTAAGAACATTTAAAAGTCCCCTGAATGCTATTAATTTTAAGATTACAAAAGATGGTATTTTATGCTTTAGTACAAATTATATCGCGAATGTTGATACTAGCTATGTACTGATTAAAACTAATGGACAAATTGTAAAAAGTTTTTCGAATAAATATCCTTGGAATTACATAGTACAGAGAGGAACAACTGTATTTACCGAAAACATCTTTTATCGGTTTAATAATCAGCTTTTTAAGAAAGAAGTCTATTCCGATACTGTTTATTTGTTTGAAGATAAAGGTTTTAAGCCTCATTTTACAATTGAGCATGGAGAGAGATTATTAACACCATATGCACGTTCAAATTACGATTGGGAGTATCTTATTGATAATTTTATATCTCAAAAGAAAATATTTGAATTTGGCGACTACATTTATTACGAATTTGGGATCGAACGTACTACATATATCTTTCTTGGTTCAAAAGAAGATGATTTTAACGCTTTTATTAGATATGATCAAGGGTTGATTAATGACCTAGATGGTGGACCAAGCATCAGATTTAAAACGATAAAAGATGATAATACTGTAATTACCTGGATAGATGCCTTACGACTCAAAAATTATATTGTCTCGGAAGAATTTATAAAGTCAAAACCTAAGTTCCCTGAAAAGAAGAAGGAGCTTGAAGATCTAGCAAACAGCCTGAAAGAAACTGATAATCCTGTTCTTATTCTGGTAAGTCTGAAAAAGTAAAAGTCATGCCTGAATTCCCATTCTTCAAGCAGTTGGATTCCATGGACTGCGGCCCCTCCTGCCTCCGCATGATTGCCAGATATTACGGGAAATCCTATACTCTTCAGTCACTTCGTAACAGATCATATCTAACAAAATCCGGAGTTTCGATGCCTGGCATAAGCGATGCTGCCGAAAGTATCGGCTTCCGTACCCGCGGTTACCGACTCACTTGGGAACAACTCCGCGATGAAGCCCCGCTACCTTGTATAGTTCATTGGAATCAGAGGCACTTTGTAGTGGTGTACGAAATTAAGAAGCGCAGAGCGCAGTGAACAGAGCACAGAGCAAAACCGAAAAGCCCTGAGCCCTGTGCGCTGAGCCCTGAGCAGATCTCAAGAAAAACTGAACCCTGCGCCCTGAGCTACCAGCCCATGCCAGGACCTTTCCTTAACGGAAAGGGGGTGTACACCTATGCGAAGATAGTATTTTCCCGTAACTCTGGTTGCGGCCTTTGAAAGGATAAATAAGGAAAATTCGAAAAAAGTATAACTAAAGAATTAGTATTATGAAAAAACTTAATAAATTACAGGTAAATTCTGAGAAATTAATGAAAAATGAAGAGTTGATGACATTGAGAGGAGGATATGGCTCTTACAAATGCTTTATGAATAGTGCTGGCTTGGGATGTGAAGATTTTAGAGGATACATAAACACAGCCTCTTGCCATATGGCGTATGACC
>JADDYF010000276.1 GCA_015712185.1 Bacteroidales bacterium | reverse complement strand
CACAGGGGGCCAAAGTTATCATGATTCCATCTGAGGACAGGATTATACGGGAATATCAACGGTGCATATACACCTGTTACATCAAAATACGGATAAACTTTGACCACATTTGCGAACTTTGATATTACCTCTGCATTAGGCCTGGTCAGATAGAACATATAGGTCGTATTCGAATTCATCACCTGGTCGGCCTTTGTAATGTTCAGCCGTTCAAGGGCTTTTGGGTTTATGGTTGTACCGTTAGTTTCAATTATATAGGTGGTCTGCTGGGTATTATTATCGGGTACTATTTTCCCGTTGATATAGAGAATCCCTGATTTTATCAAAACCGTATCCCCTGGCAGACCGACGCATCTTTTTACATAGTTGTCGCGTCTGTCGACCGGGCGGTAGATGATCTCATACCTTTTCCAGACCTCATCGCGCGCCAGTGGCATAAAATAGGAAAGCGGCTTCGCCTTACGGCCGGTAAAATAATCGTTCTGCTGAAGCTCAAGCGCTTTTCTCCTTACGATCTCGTAATAACTGGTGGACTGATCCTCAATACAAACAGTATCACCTGCCGGGAAATTAAATACTACGGGATCATTGTTCTTAACCTTGCCGAGTCCGGCCAGGCGTTTATAAGGCCACTGAATGATGTTTGACCATGATCTGCTTTTTGTAAATGGAAGGGTATGCTGGGTAAAAGGAAATGCAACGGGGGTATTAGGCATTCTTGGTCCGTAGGCTATCTTACTCACAAACAGATGGTCCCCGACCAGTAATGATTTTTCCATCGACGGGGTTGGAATCCGGTAATTCTGGAAGAGAAATATATTGATAAGTGTAACGGCTATCACTGCGAAGATCAAAGCATCAATCCATTCGATCAAAGAGCTGTTCTTACCATCCCTTCTTTTCCAGAATGTCCAGTTAACCTTCCTCGAGATATACAGGTCATAAATGACTGCCAGACCTATCAGGAATAAAAAGTTCCCGATCCAGATAACCACAAGGATATACAAAAGTGCAGCAATTGCAAATCTTATATTTCTCTTCTGAAAGATCTTAGTCTCTCTAATCTTTTGAAAGATCTCTGTCATCCCTATTTTGTTTTTCGAAGCGACAAAAGTAAGAAATATTATCAGAATCCCAGCACATCATTCATGGTGAAGATCCCTTTCCTGCCGTAAATAAATTCTGCCGCAACTACTGCACCAAGTGCCAGGCCTTTCCTGCTTTTAGATTCATGCTTTAGGGTAAGGGTATCAATTTCAGAATCCCAGGTAACAATATGTGTACCCGGAACAGCTCCTTCACGGACCGAGCGTACAGGAACAAGGTTATCTCCAGTATCTTTCTCAAAACGCCACCCCTTATATCCCGGGTGCTGACTCCTGATCCCTTCTGCCAGTGAGATTGCCGTTCCGCTCGGAGCATCGAGCTTCTTTGTATGATGGATCTCCTCAATTGAAACCTTGTAGCCGGTGAAATGCTTCATCTGTTTTGCCAGTTCACTGTTAAGGCGGAACAGAAGGTTAACGCCAATGCAATAATTTGAGGAATGAATGAAAGAGGTCTCATACTTCCTGCACAATTCAGCTGCTTTTTCAAAATCCTTAAGCCAGCCTGTGGTGCCTGAAACTACAGGAACTTTTGCTCCAAGACAGATTGAAATATTGTTTAAAGCGGCATCGGGCCATGAAAATTCGATTGCCACATCAATCTCCTTAAGGTTCTTTTCATTCAGATCGCCTGAATTGTCCTTGTCGACGATAAGTTTTATCTGATGATCCCTGCTGACAGCTATCTGCTCTATTTCATGGCCCATTCGTCCATATCCGATAAGTGCAATGTTCATTCTTTTAATTTTCTGCGAATTTATCTCTTTTACCCAATGAGACATCCTAATAAACTCACAAAATTCTTAACAGAAAGTTAAATTCCTGACAGTAATACAGCATATCCGGCATGAACAATTTAAATAAGAATAATTTTCATATATTTCATCCCTAAAAAAAACCTTCATGAAAATTCCATTTATATTACTATTAACCATAACCATGATTATATCAGGTACATGCGGCAACCAGGAAAAGGCAGATCTGGTCATTATCAACGGGAAGGTTCTCACTGTTGACGATGACAATCCATCTGCCGAAGCAATTGCCGTCAGGGATGAAACAATTATTGCTGTCGGCTCATACGGGAAGATCAGCGGATACATCGAAACAGGGCGAACACGGGTGATAGATGCACGGGGTCGGCTGGTAATTCCGGGTTTCAATGATGCTCACGTTCATTTCGGACCTCTCGATCCTGATTTCATTGAGCTTCGCTATACGACTGATCCTTCGGTTATTACAGACAAAGTAAAAGCAAGCGTTGCCCGTGCGAAGCCGGGTGAAGTGATAAGGGGCGGCCACTGGGAGCACGAGATGTTCACAGGCAGAAAGTGGCCGACAAAGGAGCTTATCGACAAGGTTTCACCTGATAATCCGGTCCTTCTGGAGCGTGCTGACGGTCATTCCGTACTGGTAAACAGCTATGTACTGAAAAAGTCGGGGATAACAAAGGATACTCCCGATCCTTTTGGCGGCGAGATACAAAGGGATCCTGTCACCGGCGAACCAACCGGAATACTGAAGGAAACAGCCCAGGATCTCATAAAGCTTGGTGATGTAAGGATTGTAAGGAACTCCGGGGAGGAGGTTGAAAGAACATGGCAGGGGTATCTTCTTGCCATGAAGGAAGCGCGTGAACTCGGAGTTACAAGCATTCAGAATGCCGGCAGTGCTGATTTCAGTGCATACGAAAGATTACAGAAAGAAGGCCGGCTGACAAGCAGGATTGATATCGGCAAACCTCTTACAGGTGATACCACCGTTCTCAGCAGATACAGGAATCTGGCAGAGAAATATCCCGGAGAAGGCAACTGGATAAGGTTCGGATACCTGAAAGCATTTGCTGACGGATCGATGGGATCAGGCACGGCATTGATGTTTGAACCGTTTAATGATAATCCATCTTCATCAGGACTGGCAATGATGCCTTATGAAGAGCTTGAAAAAATGGTAATTACTGCTGATAAGATGGGCTTCCAGATTGGCATCCATGCAATTGGCGACAAAGGCAATCACTGGACTCTCAATGCTTTTGAAAAGGCCATTGAGCTGAACGGGAAACGCGACAGCCGTCACAGGGATGAACATACACAGACAGTTCAGGAATCAGACATACCACGGTTTGCAAAACTTGGTGTCATTCCTTCAATGCAGCCAACACACTGTATCTCGGACAAGAAATTCTATGAAAAGCGAGTTGGACCCGAAAGATGTAAGGGGGCCTATGCATGGAGAAGCCTTGTCGATGCCGGCTCCATGCTTGCCTTTGGAACTGACTACCAGGTCGAGCCTCTGAATCCTATGGAAGGCTTGTATGCTGCAGTCTCAAGAAAAGAGAGACTTGGTGAAGAGGGCGAAGGGTGGTTCCCTGAACAGAAGCTTTCAATGGAGGAGGCAATAAAATACTATACACTTGGCTCTGCTTATGCACAATTCATGGATGACAGAAAAGGCATGATCAGGAAAGGCTATCTCGCCGATATAGTAATTGTCGATAGAGATTTGCTGACGATCCCCGAGTCGGATATCATGAAAACAAGGGTGGATTATACGATTACCGGAGGGAAAGTGGTATATGAATCAGGGAGATGACCCCCTTCCGCTTCGCGGAATGCCCCCTGAAGGGGGCTTAAAACCCAGCCTGTAGTAACCTTCAGAATAGTTACTGTTACTCCCCCATTTGGTGAGGTGGGGGCTTATTATACGGGATCAAGCGAAGATAAAATCCTCATTGCCTCTTCCCGGCTGTTACCGCAAAACTCCGGCTCAGGCTCGAAATCAGTACATACCTTTGGCCTTAGCGGATTGCCAAAAAGCGCACATTTGTAATCATCCAGCAGATGGATGCACCTCACTCCTGCCGGCTTACCGTCCGGCATTCCGGGGATTGATGATGAGATTGATGCAGCTATGCAACATGCCCCGCAGTATTCCCTGCATTCCATGAGTCACATTACGAGTTTCGTTTCATAAATTTATTAATTGTTTACATTTACACAAATATCAGGTGAATGAGAATCGATATTCTTACGGTACTTCCCGAGCTTCTTGTGAGCCCTTTCAGTCACTCCATAATAAAGAGAGCGAAGGAAAAAGGCATAATTGAGATCAATGTCATTAACCTGAGGGATTTCGCGAATGACAGGTATAAATCGGTAGATGATTATGCGTTTGGAGGCGGCGCCGGTATGGTGATGATGATAGAACCGGTTTACAAAGCCATTGAGAAGCTCAGGAGCGAGCGTAATTATGATGAGATAATATACACCTCGCCTGATGGAGAAAAGCTCACCCAGAAAATGGCCAACACTTTATCCCTTCTTAAAAATATTATAATACTTGCCGGTCACTATAAGGGTATAGACCAGAGGATAAGAGATAATCTGATAACCAGGGAGATCTCAATCGGTGATTATGTTCTGTCAGGCGGGGAGATGCCTGCAGCAATAATCACCGATGCGATAGTAAGGCTGATCCCCGGCGCTATCTCAGATGAGCAGTCAGCCCTCTCCGACTCATTCCAGGACGATCTTCTTGCTCCCCCTGTTTATACCAGACCGTCAGAATTCAAAGGCTGGAAGGTGCCGGAGATCCTGCTGTCAGGCAATACACGGGAGATAGAAGAGTGGAGGCACGAAAAGGCAGTTGAAAGAACAAAAAAACTAAGGCCAGACCTGACAAACGATGAATAATTCCGTATTCGCTGTCAAGTTTCTCCTGTCAATACTTTTAACAGGTATATTATACTCATGTACCAGCTCCGGACACGGAAGATTTCAATAAAGTTCCATTCAGGAGTGAATCTGTAAACTACAGGTGATGAACAATTAACAACATGCATCAATAACGGGTGATAATAAATCCGCTTTAACAAAATGTATTCAACAGCATCTGATATATCGCAACCGGGTCCGGTAATATTGTCTCCCGAACAGTCCCGTATTCTCTATTCGAAGATAACCTGGCGTCTTATTCCGCTTTTGTTTATCTGTTACATAATAGCTTATGTTGACCGCATTAATGTCGGCTTTGCGAAGCTGCAGCTGCAGGAAGTACTTGGTGTGGATGAAAGTGTTTTCGGCAGTGTTTATGGTCTCGGGGCAGGGCTTTTCTTCATCGGCTACTTCCTTTTTGAGGTACCCAGCAACCTTATCCTGCAACGTATCGGAGCACGGATATGGATAGCACGGATCATGATTGTCTGGGGAATTGTTTCCTCTGCAATGATATTCACCCGCAGTACTATTACTTTCTATTTTATTCGTTTTCTTCTCGGTGTCGCTGAAGCGGGTTTCTATCCCGGAGTGATTCTTTATCTGACTTACTGGTTCCCCGAAAAGGAGAGGGCTCACACGGTGGCGCTTTTCGCTACAGGCACAGTCGTTGCGGGGATCATTGGTTCACCTCTTTCCGGTGCCATTCTTGAACTTCAAGGCCTGGGCGGTCTGGAGGGATGGCAGTGGCTTTTTCTACTTGAAGGTATACCGGCAATCATTCTTGGTCTGGTAGTCATCTTCGTCCTTCCAGACCGTCCCCGGAACACACGATGGCTCTCCTCCGCTGAGAAAGCCTGGGTTCAGCTGCGTCTTGACGAGGAAACACTTCTTTCAAAAGGACGGGCACATAATCGTCTTTCCGAGGCTTTTGTGAGTGGCCGCATCTGGCTGCTCTGTTTCATTTACTTTCTGCTGACCGTAGGAATATACGGCTACGAAATGTGGCTGCCCTCGATCATAAAAGAATTCTCTGGATTGAGTTATTCTATTGTAGGAATAATAAATGCAATTCCATATGTCATAGCTATCATATTCATGCTTATTATCGGATACCATTCGGATAAGACAGGAGAAAGACGTTGGCATGTAGCTGTGGCAGCTTTCGCAGCAGCAGCAGGCTTCGGATTAAGTGCATACCTGCAGAATCCGTATCTGGCATTGATAGCCCTTATGGTGGCTCTGATCGGATTGAAATCTGCAATGGGTCCCTTCTGGGCGTTTTCAACGACCTTTTTAAGCGGATCTGCAGCAGCCGGAGGTATAGCACTT
>JADDYF010000254.1 GCA_015712185.1 Bacteroidales bacterium | reverse complement strand
CAGAGGGATCTGTTTGTACAGAACTACCGGCAGAAGCTGATAACCTTCCTGAGTAAGAGGTTTAATGTAGATGACCTCTATATAGAGACAAATATAAACCTGAGTGAAAAAGATGAGATCCTTTATACCGACGAGCAAAAATATAACTACCTCGTAACCAAATATCCGGCTCTGAAGGAATTCAAGAAATCATTTAATCTGGATTTCAGCTAGATGAATTAAAAAATGCGATACATTTGTCTTTAATATTAATTTGCAGAGCCGAAGACACATTCCGGAGGAGAGCAATTCTAAGGTATGGCAAGTTAAGTCAGGATATTTCCGCTTATGAACAAGTTAAACAAAATACATGTTATAGCTTAAACAATAAAAACTTAAACGTATGCTAAAGAAAAAAGTAGAAGATCTCTGCAACAGGCAGGTAGAAAGAGAAGGTTATTCAATGAACCTGTATCTGGCGATGGCATCATGGGCTGAGGTGAATGGCCTGGCCGGTGTTGCCGGCTGGATGTATGCTCAGGCAGAAGAAGAAAAACTTCACATGCTGAAGTTTGTCAGGTATATCAACGAAAGAGGTGGAAAAGCAATAATACCGGCGTTTAAAAAACCGCCGTCAGAGTTTAAAAGTGTTGAGAATATGTTCAGGGAAGTGCTTAAGCATGAACAATTTGTAACAGCCAGCATAAATGAAATAGTTGCACTTACATTACAGGAAAAAGATTTCAACACAAACAACTTCCTGCAGTGGTTTGTCATGGAACAGGTTGAAGAGGAATCGTCAGCCATGGCTATCCTCGACAAGCTAAACCTGCTGGGCAAGGACAATATGTACCAGTTCGACAGAGATATTATGAGCCTGAGAGGAACGGGTGGCAATCCGCCGGCAGCTGAATGAAGAAACTGATTTTACTTTGTGTAAGTGTCCTGGCAATTATACCGGTTCCGGAGCTTTATGCCCAGAAACTAATAAGGAATAAGCTGGTTACAGGTATCTGCCTTGCAGGTGACAAGGTAAACAAGATATATATACCTCCGTCGAAGGAGTTCTTTAAGAAATCAGGACAAAAGGGTGGCGCAACTGTCACTATCTATCATTCCGGCTTCCCGACAGCAGCTGTTACTGCTCTCGAATACGCAGGATCGATCATTGAAGCAATGCTGCCACCGGAGGTCAGTTTTACAGTAATTGCCACATATACCAACATCACCTCTTCAGGGGTACTGGCTAACTCTTCTGCAACCGGATATGCATTAGGGTGGGGTATCGATGCATTCAGGCCTTTCGCAATCTATCCGGCTTCGCTTGCAGAGAAGATAGCCGGAGAGAAGCTTAATCTTGATCTTGAAGGTGATATTGAGCTGATAATCAACAGTTCAATAAACTGGTACTTTGGTACAGACGGCAATACCCCGATTCTCCAGTATGATCTTGTAACCGTGGCCATTCATGAGCTGATACATGGAATGGGATTCTTTGACAGTTTTGATGCGGATGCCACAACAGGTTCGTATGGTGCAGGAGCGGTACCGCTTATATATGATACTTTTGTTGAAAACCTTCAGGGAAAAATACTTACAGATACCCTGGTATTCCCGAATCCGTCCCTGTCGCTCAGAAATGAACTGACAAGCGGAAATATCTATTTCAGCGGTCCGCTGACAAATTATTTTACGACCGGTACAAGGCCAAAACTATTTTCTCCTTTAACATTTGTTCCCGGTTCAAGCGTTTCACATCTCGATGAACAGACAACACTGGAGATAAACTCCCTTATGACACCCTATATCGACAGGGGAGAGGCAATCCATGATCCGGGGAAACTGACAGCGTCCGTTCTTGGAGACCTTGGCTGGATAAACACCAGGCTGATACACGAAGCACCAAAAGACACAGAGGAGCATATTTCGGAGGTCAATATTAGTGTTACAGTAAAATCGGATACAACCTATAATCACAACAAAGTCGGATTAGTGTGGTCATTTGACAGCTTCACATCGAGCGATACACTATTTATGACTTCCCCGCAGTCAGATAATACCTATTACACCACAGTCAGCATACCGCAATTTGAGACTGAATTAGAATATTACCTTTATGCTGAAGACAGCTTCTCAAGGACATTCCGATCACCGTCGTTCATCGACAGGTTCCGTCACAGAATATATATCGGCACAGATACAGTAAAACCTCTGGTTGCCCATATCCCGGCAGATTATTACTTCAGCATGGTTGATTCTATAATATTCGAAGCGTCGGCAACAGATAATATCGGTGTGGATACAGTGTATGTTGAATACAGGATAAATAACCGTCCGGTTTCATACCTTGGACTGAAACCGGTGGGTAAAGACCTGTATAAGAATGGTATCCGGGCTAAGAACCTTCTTCTTGAAGGAGGAGATAGCCTCCATTACAGGATTATTGTTGTCGATCAGGCAGCAGCGGCAAATCAGACAATCCTGCCGAAAAATGACTATTTTGCTGTGGGAATTGAAGAAATAGGAGCAGTCGTTGAAAGCTATACAACAGATTTTTCGGATGCGGCAGGTGATTTTTTCAATGTGCGATTTAAAATAGCAAAACCAGACGGCTTCAGCGCATACGGCCTCCACACAGAGCATCCTTATGAGAGTCCCGAAGAAACTGGGGACAGTATAGGATATGTTGCAATGCTGCGTCATCCGGTTAAGTTTGATGCAACAGGCATGATCATTAGTTTCAGGGAGATAGTTCTTGTTGAGCCTGGCGAAGAAGGATCAGTCTTCGGAAATCCCGAATTTTACGATTATGTGATTGTTGAAGGATCAAAGAACTTCGGGAAATCGTGGTTCAGGCTTGTTGACGGATATGATTCAAGGTTTATCAAGGCATGGGAAACAGCTTATAACAGTTCAATAAACGGCAATAACTCGACCTATGTCGGAAATGAATCGATGCTCGTTAAACATACAATTTTTCCGAGAGCGTCTTCAGATATTTCAGCAGGAGACTCAATGATTGTCAGATTCAGGTTATTCTCCGATCCGTATGCCAACGGGTGGGGATGGGTTATTATGGATCTGAAAATCGGACCGCTTATAGATCAGGTTGAGGATATCAGGCAGGGATCGTTTGTTCTTTACCCAAATCCGGGGAACGGAGCATTTAAGATAAAAGATACACGCGGAAATCTGACCAGCCCATTCAGGTTCAGTATTTTCAATTCTTCGGGTACCTGCATATTGACAGACAGATCATCAGAAGGACCTGAACTGAATATCGATATCTCGGGTTACCCGCCGGGTATGTATTTTATTGTCTTATACCGGGATGACGGAGTGAGGACTTTCAAATATAACCTTGTCAGATAAATGTACTAATTTTGCGTGATATTTTGAAATTACGTAAAGCATTACCTGGAAATGAGTATTGTAAATAAAGTATTAGGCCTGTTTCTCGGGAACAAGTATGAGCGGGATATGAAGGAGATAAATCCTCATGTGGAGAAGGTCCGTATGGAATCTGAAAAGCTGAAGGATCTTTCCAACGATGAGCTCAGGGACAGAACTGTGGTCCTTAGAAAAGAGGTACTTGATTATATTTCGGAGGATGAGAGTGAAATAAAAGCGCTTAAAGAAAAAGCTGAAGCTGAAGAGGATGTCTACAAGAAAGAGGAGATATACAACCAGGTCGACAAGCTGGAAAAGGACATTACGGTAAAGCTGGAAGAGATACTTGACCTTTGCCTGCCCAGGGCTTTTGCAATTGTTAAGGAAACTGCAAAAAGGTTCAAGGAGAACAGCGTGCTCGAGGTAACTGCAAGACAGTATGACAGGGACCTGGCTGCAACGAGGGAGAGTATAACGGTAAAGGGTGAAAAAGCATACTGGAGCAACCGCTGGATTGCCGGAGGAAACGAAATCCTCTGGGATATGATCCATTATGATGTTCAGCTTATCGGCGGTGTTGCGCTGCATAAGGGAAAGATTGCCGAGATGGCAACCGGAGAAGGTAAAACAGTTGTTGCCACTCTTCCCGTATTCCTGAATGCCCTTGGAGGAAGGGGTGTACATATTGTCACAGTAAACGATTACCTCTCAAAACGCGACTCTGAATGGATGGGACCGATTTATGAGTTCCACGGGCTTACGGTCGATTGTATTGACAAACATCAGCCGAATTCACCCGACAGACGTAAGGCCTACCAGGCCGATATCACCTTTGGCACAAATAACGAATTCGGTTTTGACTACCTGAGGGATAACATGGCAATCAATCCTGAAGACCTGGTCCAGCGCAAGCACCATTATGCTATTGTTGACGAGGTCGATTCAGTTCTTATTGATGACGCAAGGACTCCGCTTATCATATCGGGTCCAACCGCAAAAAGTGATACACAGCAGTTTGACGAACTCAAGCCAAAGGTTGATAAGCTGGTGACAGCCCAGAAGAAGCTTGTCACTCAGATACTTGCCGATGCGAAGAAGCTTATTTCCGAGGGAAAGTCTGAAGAGGGAGGATTATTACTGCTCAGATCTTTTAAGGGACTTCCGAAAAACAATGCCCTTATTAAATTCCTCAGTGAAGAGGGAAACAAATCGCTCCTGCTGAAGACGGAGAATTTTTATATGCAGAATAACAGCAAGGAGATGCCCAAGGTAACTGATGAGCTGTATTTTGTCATTGATGAAAAGGCAAACTCCATAGAGCTGACAGAAAAAGGCATCGATCTTATCTCAACTTCGGTTGAAGATGCCAGTTTCTTTATTCTCCCGGATGTAGGGTCGAAAATAGCCGATCTCGAGAAAACAGTAAAGAATGAGAGAGACAAGCTGAGGATGAAGGATGAGCTTCTACAGGATTATTCAGTGAAGTCTGAAAGGGTGCACACTATGACCCAGCTTTTGAAAGCATGGACACTGTTTGACCGGGATGTTGAATATGTTGTGATCGATAACAAGGTAAAGATAGTTGACGAGCAGACAGGGCGTATCCTTGAAGGAAGGCGTTATTCCGACGGACTTCATCAGGCTATCGAGGCAAAGGAAAACGTGAAAGTTGAAGCCGCCACACAGACTTATGCAACAATTACGCTCCAGAACTACTTCAGGATGTATCACAAGCTTGCAGGCATGACGGGTACTGCTGAGACAGAAGCCGGCGAATTCTGGAATATCTATAAGCTCGATGTTGTTGTGATCCCTACGAACAAACCTGTAATCCGGCTCGACAGGGAGGACATCGTATACAAGACGAAACGCGAAAAATACAATGCCGTAATAGACGAAATTACGGAAATGTTCCGTCTTGGACGGCCGGTACTGGTGGGCACAACATCAGTGGAGATATCCGAGCTGCTGAGCAGGATGCTTAAAATGAAAGGTCTCAGGCATAATGTCCTGAATGCCAAACTTCATCAGAGGGAAGCCGAGATTGTTGCCGAGGCGGGTAAAACAGGAACGATTACGATAGCTACAAACATGGCCGGTCGCGGAACGGATATAAAGCTTACCGAGGATGTAAGGAAGGCCGGAGGGCTTGCTATAATAGGTACTGAGAGACACGAATCACGAAGGGTTGACAGGCAGCTGCGTGGCCGTTCGGGACGACAGGGGGATCCGGGTTCATCACAGTTCTTTGTATCGCTTGAGGATGAACTGATGAGGTTGTTCGGGTCAGAAAGAATTGCCGGCATAATGGATAAGCTCGGACTTAAAGAAGGGGAGATGATCCAGCACCCTATGATCACTAAATCGATAGAACGGGCACAGAAGAAAGTGGAAGAAAATAACTTCGGAATAAGGAAACGCCTGCTTGAATATGATGATGTGATGAATTCACAGAGAGAAGTAATCTATAAAAAGAGAAGACATGCGCTGCTTGGGGAAAGACTGAGCCTGGATATCGCCAATTCGATGTATGATGTTACCGAGTACCTTGTGGATTTATATCACAAGGAGGGTGATTTTGAAGGATTCGATTATGAGCTTATACGCTCGTTCTCGATGGATTCGCCTGTTCCGTCGAACGATTTCATGCAAATGAACAGCACCGAGGTGGTTGACAAGGTGTATTCAAAGGTGCTTGATACTTATAAGCGGAAGGTTGAAATAATATCACAGCAGGCATACCCCGTACTGAAAGATGTATATGACCGGATGTCGCATGTTTATGAAAATGTTGTTGTTCCTATTTCCGATGGTGTAAAGGTCTTCCAGGTCGTTACAAACCTGAAAGCAACTGCCGAGTCGGAAGGCAAGGAACTTGCGAAGGCCTACGAGAAAACTGTCGTACTGGCGACAATCGACGACGCATGGAAAGAACATCTCAGAGAGATGGATGAGCTTAAGACGTCGGTCCAGAATGCTACATACGAACAAAAGGATCCGCTTCTTATTTACAAATTCGAATCTTTCGAGCTGTTCAAGACAATGCTTAACAAAGTAAATAAGGATGTTGTAAGCACCCTGATGAAAGGCCATATTCCCTCACAGGATCCCGAACAGGTAAAAGAAGCCCAGCGTCGCCGTCAGGTCGAAAACCTCCGTACATCAAAAAGCGATTTCTCCCAATACAGCAGTACAGGCGGAGGCGGACCCGACAGGAATCAGAGAACTGAGCCGGTAAGAGTCGATAAGAAGGTCGGAAGGAATGATCCATGTCCATGCGGGAGCGGGAAGAAGTATAAGCAGTGTCATGGCTCGCAGCAGTCAGTGAGCCAGGGCTTAAGGCCCAATCCGTAATTATTGCCTGATCTTCTCCACCACCTTCTGGATACGGGAGAATATATTTTTATTAACTGGTACCAACGGTAACCGCAGGATATTATGACACAGGTTCATAACACTCAGAAATGCCTTTATTCCGGAAGGATTACCGTCGGCGAAGAGCAATTCTATTGTCTCCATAAAATTGAAGTGGATCTCCCTGGCTGCTTTGTAGTTGCTTTTAAGGCAATGATTCACAAGCTCGCAGGTTTGCCGGGGAAATGCATTCGCCATAACAGAAATAACTCCCGATCCGCCTGCCGCAGTGATCGGAATAATCATGCCATCATCCCCTGATATAACCAGGAAGCTCTCGGGCTTCCCTTTCAGAATTCTCATTATATGAGCTATATCGCCTGATGCTTCTTTTACCCCAACAATATTTTCGCATTCATGAGCCAGCTCAAGGCATGTATCGGAGGAGATATTACTGCTCGTTCTCCCCGGGACATTATATATTATAACCGGTAACGGACTGAAGGTGGCAATGGCTTTGAAATGTTCAAAAATACCGCGCTGGCTTGGTTTATTATAGTAAGGTGCAACAGATAGTATTCCGTCGACTCCGTTCAGATCCGATTGTCTGATAAAATTGATCACCTCCTGTGTATTATTACCGCCGATACCCACAACAAGGGGAACGCGGTTATCCACAGCTTCAATGACATACGAAATAAGGGCTTTCTTTTCGTCTTTAGTAAGTGTCGAAGCCTCGCCGGTAGTCCCCATTGCCACAATATAGTTTACACCGCCATTGATAACGTGATTAATAACCCGGCCCATGGCAGTGAAATCGATGCTCGAGTCATTTTTGAAAGGTGTAACGACTGCAACACCTGTTCCCCTGAATTTCTTCATTTTAATTTTTATTTGTCAGCCTGGTTTCTGATTCTGCGTTTATCATTTCAAGATAGAACATGATCTGATTAAGGTAGTTCTCGGTATCCACCGGCTTATTGAGTTCCATCATAAGGTCAAATGGAGAATTGCCTGGTTCTGAGTCGCGCAAACCAATTTTCAGCCCTGCCACCGACAGACATGAGATATACCTGAGTGGAAACAGTTTCCTGAAATTAATATCTATCAGAACATCAAAATGACTAGTGATAAAAGAATTTACATCAGGCGATACCGGCTCATATAACAGGTTCAGGTCACCCTTTTTCAGACACGACAGATATCTTATTGCGGTATACTGGTTTGGCAGACTCTTGTCGGGGTAATAACCGATTATCCTGACCTCAATTTGCCGTTCATGCATATTCTGATGGAACTTTGAAAGACAGGCGAAATCTTCGGTCCGTGAAGCGTCCCATACGATCCCTATGTTTTTGACACTACTGATGTTTGAAAAATTCACCTTCCTTAACAGCTTACCTCTCTTACGTGAAAGGATGGCATTACCGATTAATAACCTGACTTTACTGAAAAATTCCATATTGCAAACCTAAGTGTTTTTTTAATAACAGTAAGCAGAACCTATTAATCATTCTTCACCTATTAATTTCAAAAAATCTGTTTCGTTCATAAGTGCTATTCCATACTCCTCTGCCTTCTCTTTTTTTGAAGGTCCCATGTTCTCACCGGCAAGAATAAAAGAAGTACTCCGTGAGATAGAGGAGGAGATCTTTCCGCCGTTCTTTTCTATCAGGTATTTATATTCATCGCGGCTATGCTTCTGAAATACTCCTGAAATGACGATTGTTTTCCCATCGAGGATATTACTCTTCGTGACTGTCTCTGCCTCTTCGCTTAACCTGATACCGACGGCTTTAAGCCGGTTTATCAGCTGTATGTTATCTTCATCGGCGAAAAAAGAAACAATGCTCGATGCTATTTTGGGGCCTATTTCACGTATCCCGGTCAGTTTTTCTGTATCTGCATTTATGAGATCATCAACAGATCTGAAAGTGTGCGCGATAGTTTTAGCAACTGTTTCACCCACATGCCTTATTCCAAGGGCAAAAAGAACCCTGTGATAAGGAGTCTCAACCGATTTTTTAATACTCCTGATTATATTATCTGCTGACTTCTCACCGAGACGCTCCAGCGGTATCAGCTGTTCCTTCCTGAGATCGTAGAGATCAGCAAAATTGCTGATAAGGTTTCTGCTGTAAAGCAGGTCAACAGTCTCTTCCCCAAGTCCGTCGATATCCATTGCCTTGCGGCTGATGAAATGTATTATTCTTCCCTTTATCTGCGGAGGGCAATGAAGGTAGTTCGGACAGAAATGATTTGCTTCACCCTCGTTCCTGAGGAGCGGAGTACCGCACTCAGGACAACTGGAAATAAAAACTATCTCTTTGCTGTTTTCATTCCTGGATGAATGATCTACGCCAACGATCTTGGGGATTATTTCTCCGCCTTTTTCAACATAAACCATATCGTTGATATGCAAGTCGAGCAATGCGATCTGATCGGCATTATGCAATGTAGCCCTTTTCACGGTCGAACCTGCCAGGAAAACCGGTTCAAGGTTTGCCACCGGCGTAACAGTTCCAGTCCTGCCGACCTGAAAGGATACTGATAACAGTCGTGTTGAAACCTGTTCAGCTTTATATTTGTATGCAATTGCCCAGCGAGGCGATTTTGCCGTAAAACCAAGCTCTTCCTGAAGATAAAGCGAATTTGCTTTTATTACCACACCGTCAATGTCGAATGGCAGGTTTCTGCGCTCCGATTCCCAGAATTTAATGTACTGAATAACCTCGTTGAACGTCCTGCATAACCTGATGCTGTCGGGTATCCTGAAACCCCATCTGGCTGCTTCCATCAGATTATCATAATGATTATCATGCGGCAGATCGTCCGACAGCAGAAAATAGAAGATGCAGTCGAGTTTCCGTGAAGCCACAGTTTGAGGATCAAGCAGTTTCAGGGTACCGGCAGCCGCATTACGGGGATTGGCAAAAGGTGTGATTTCAGATTTTATCCTTTCTTCATTCAGTTTATTGAAGACAGCGCGCGGCATAAGTATTTCACCACGCATAATAAATTCGTCGGGTATCCTGCCTGAGTTTATTCTAAGCGGAATACTCCGTATGGTCCTGACATTCTGTGTCACATCATCGCCTTTGGTGCCGTCACCCCGTGTAAGAGCCCTTACCAGTATGCCATTCCTGTACGTGAGACTGATTGAAGCTCCATCGAATTTAAGCTCGCAAACATATTCAGCCTCTCTTCCGGCAGCCTTCACCACTTTATTATGGAAATCCTTCAGTTCATTTTCGTTGTAGGAGTTGCTGAGGGAGAGCATCGGGTACTTATGTTCAGACTGCCTGAACTCCTCAATCAGATCGCTACCGACTCTCCTGGTCGGGGAGTTCTGATCAATGAACTCGGGGAATTTTTTCTCGAGAGCATCAAGCTCATTCAGAAGCAGATCATATTCAAAGTCAGAAATGACAGGCTGATTAAGAACATAATACCTGTGGTCATGCTCTTCGATCTCTTTCCTGAGCCTCTCTATCCGTGGTTTTGCTTCAGATCTGTCCATAAGGGATGATACCTTTGTCAGCTCCAGATACCTTCAATGACATTCCCGCATTTACTGCATTTCCCGTCTGAGATGCTGTTCTGTACAATCCGGTAGCCCTGGCGGACAACCAGATCGGTATTGCATGAGGGACACCTGGTATCAGAGATTTCATTTCCCGGAACATTGCCTATATAAACATATTTCATTCCCTCCTCAGCTGCAATTTTTGCGGCATTCCTGAGAACCTCCACCGGTGTCGGCGGAAGCTGTTCCAGTTTGTGGATCGGGTGGAACCTGCTGAAATGAAGGGGGGTGGTATTAAAGCCGTTATCGCTGAGCCAGCTGCACATCTTCCTGATCTCATCCATTTTATCGGTCCAGGTGGGAACTATAAGACAGGTAATTTCGAGCCATATACCCATTTCTTTGTAGACCTTCAGGCTCTCGAGCACCGGCTGCAGCTTACCGCCAGTAAGCTTCAGGTAGGTACTTTCATTGAAAGATTTCAGGTCGATGTTCGCTGCATCCAGAACACTGCATAGCTTCTTTAAAGGTTCAGGATTAATATAACCGTTGGATTTCACAATGTTCTTTATACCTGCTTTCCTTGCAAGGACAGCAGTATCGTATGTGTATTCATAGAAGGTTGTCGGTTCAGAATAAGTATATGCTATTGAGCGGCAGCTGCTTTTGATGCATTCAGCAACAACCTCTTCGGGTGACAGGTCGTAGTTCCTGGTTTTGTCCGGACCGGTCTGCGAGATGGTCCAGTTCTGGCAATTGAGACATACCAGGTTACAGCCTGCCGTTGCAATTGAAAAAGCTCTTGATCCCGGGTAAAAATGGTAGAGAGGTTTCTTCTCAATTGGGTCAATATTTGCCGAGCAGGGATTCCCGTAAGCCATTGTGTAAAGCTTTGAGTTCCTCACCCTGCGGTTGTTGCATTTGCTTGTTTCGCCTTCCTTCAGCACACATTCGTTCGGACAAATCCTGCACATAACTCCCCTGGGAGTCTCTTCCTGGAACAGGGCGATCTTCCTGAAAATACTCTGTTCTTCCGGCAGCATCCCCGAAAAGACCGCCTGGCAGGGAAGGGTGATCATCCCTGCCGAAAGAGCAAAGCATCTCTTCACGAAGTCGCGTTTGCTGTTATCAAAGTCTTTTGTTCTCATTTCACATGCATGGAAGAAAAAGAAAATAAAACTACTATTTGTTCCTGTCTGTACCAAACAGAAATCCAGCAAAGATAAGTATAGCCAGCAAAAAAACTGAAGTTCTTATGCCAAGAACTGGTGCAGCTATTCCGGAGACCAGGATGAAGCCAAGAGCTGATCCGGCGAGGTCGCTGCTGTATGTGGACGCGGATACTGAACCTCTTTCACCGGATATTGTAAGTTCACGGAATACATTTCCGGTAATCACAGCAGGAAGAAATCCTGTCAGGATAATAATGATGACTGCCAGCACGGGGGAACTTAGGGAAAGGTACCAGTCGACAGCAAAGGCGATGGCAGTGTAATATGTCAGAA
>JADDYF010000250.1 GCA_015712185.1 Bacteroidales bacterium | reverse complement strand
TGTTTTTTCCTATTCTTGTATCAAACGGACAGGAGACTCCTTACTATCCTGTATCATACAGGGTTTTCAATCCCTTTTTGCTGAATCCCGCCATTGCGGGAAGCAAGGATTACCTTTCGGTTGACATTCTTGCCGGATCACAGGGAAAATCAGCTTCACAGATATTAAGCAGCAATACAAGACTCTGGAAGAAAACACAGTCTTTTGTTACTTCACCGGGTGTAACAGAGTTCACCAGGATCGGCCTGGGCGGAGCCCTTTTCAATGATGTGAATGGCTTTTCAAGAAATATAGGTCTAAGCGGAACGGGATCTTACCACCAGCCCCTGAGCAACAAAATGGTATCCTTCCTGGCATTCGGCGCCTCTGTAAAAGCAGTCTATAACCGTTATTCAGGCGATCCGGAAGCCGGCACACCAGAAAAAAGCACATTTTTCCCCAATATTGATGCAGGAATATATTACTATGATGCATCGCTGTTTGCTGGGATCTCTGCAGTAAATATCCTTGGTAACCCCGAAGGAAACGACAGCCTTTCCGTCGTTCCTGTTTCAAGAGAATATTTTTTCATAGGAGGATACAAGATCCTGCTGAGCAAGCCGCTTGGTATTGTACTTGAACCATCAGTAATACTGAATGTTGATGATTCCCTTTCCTTTGAGATCAGGGAACTGCTCCAGCCGTGTCTCAGGCTATATGCCGGGAATTTCTCTGTCGGCACATTCTTTCACAGCTTTGACGAGATCTCATTCCTGTTCCAGTACAGGTATGCCAGGTTTTATATCGGAGCATATTTTGCACTGCCCAAGAATTCTCCTTTTTACAAAAAACCGTTAACAACGGAATTTACGTTTGGTCTGAATTTTTTAACCAATAAATCAGGGATCGACTGGTACGGACACTGGTAATCCATTTTTGCACAGAACTATGAAAAGGTTAGTCGGATTTATTTTGATTCTTTACACAGTTGCCGGTTTATATTCGTCGTCGGGCAGCAATGTGAGTAACTCCGCAAATTCAGGTATAAGCCCGGAAGATGTGGATACTTCAGCGGAAAATCAGTACATAAGGATCAGCCCTTATAACCTGGAAATAATGTCTCCATCCTCGGGAGTACAATATTACAGGGATGGTATTATCTTTCTTTCGAAATCAAAATCTGCGGGCAGAATGTTGCCCGGTCATGTTTCATTCGGGACAACAAACACAATGTATGCAGTTCTGAATGACACTCTCCTGGAAAATCCTCAATTATTCTGTCCCACATCTGAATTTATCTATCCGACGGAAGCCTATACCTTCAGTTCCGATTATAATACAATGTATTTCACCAGAATTTCGGAGACAGACGGACTACCAAAGATCTATCAGGCAATATGTTCAAAGGGATCCGGAAACCAGGGAAGCTGGTCTGTCGAAAAAAATCCTGTAAGCTTCTGTACCGGTAAGTCAACATATACTCATCCTTCTTTGTCAGCGGACGGGAAATTACTGATTTTTTCATCAGACCGGGCCGGTTCTGTAGGAGGAATGGATCTATTCGTAAGTCAAAACATAAAAGGTTCATGGTCTGATCCCGTAAGTCTTGGTGATGCTGTGAACTCGCGATCCAACGAGTTGTATCCGTATTTGGATTCGCAGAACAACCTCTTTTTCTCTTCAGATGGCATCCCTGGTTACGGCGGTTACGATATATTTGTCTGTAAATTCAAAGTGGATACCTGGGAACATCCTGTAAATCTGTCGACTCCTGTCAACACAAGGTTTGATGATGTGGCATTCACCATGAACCGGAGAGACGGGAGGTCGGCTTTTTACACGGTTAAACAGAAATCGGTCATAACACCTGCAAAATTGTATATGGTCAGCATGGACGACTTCAACGGCCCCGAGAAAGCTGCAAATCTTTCACAGATATTCACCAATCCGAGGATTTCCCGTATGGTCATTCTTGCAATAGATCCGCCAGTGGAGGCTTCTGACAGAAGAGCTGAAACCACAAGGCTGAGAAGTTCCGAATCTCGCGGAGACAAAGAGAATTATATATACCGGGTTCAGTTCCTGACAAGTTTTAATCCAAGAACAAGGTCGCTTGTAAACATTAATGGTAAGGATTATCCCGTTTTCGAATATTTATATTCGGGTGCATACAGATTATGTCTCGGGGAGTTCAGCACTCCGACACCGGCACTGGAACTCCAGAACCTGCTCCGAAAAGATGAATATCCTAATGCTTTTGTAGTGGCCTTCAGGAATAATGTCCCTTCATTTGATCCGGAATTATTAAAAGAACTTCCAGGTTCCGTAACGGTAACGGCAGCTGCTGAAAAGAAAGTTGAACCGGAGAAGCATTCGAATGTTACGGAAACAAAACCTGAAACCAGCAAAGAATCAAAGCCGGTTTCTGCGACTTCAGCGCCAGCGCCATCAAAGACAACGCCAACGACTGCCAAAACAACATCAACAGTAACTGCTAAAACAACCTCTTCTACAGTTGCCAAACCAGCTTCATCAGCAGTAACCTCCATACCAAAAACTGCATCTGCAGGTACTGAAGCTAAAAAGGATGTGATAGTTTACAGGGTTCAGATACTGGCATCAATGACACGTAAGGGGAGCTATAAAATCACATTCAACAGTAAAAGCTATAATACATTTGAATACCAGCATGGCGGAGCCTATCGAACCTGTATTGGCGAATTCAGCACGCTTGCTCCTGCGGTAGAATTCCAGAATGCTCTTAGAAAATCGGGTTATACTCAGGCGTTTGTTGTAGCATTCAGGAATAATGTCAGAACAACCGATCCGGCATTATTCAAATGATGTAAAAAATTACTGAAGACTTTCAAGTGCTGACCTGATATATACATTATTGAGCTGGCATAATCCCGACTCTTTTACACTTTCCTGACCTTCGGTGAGTATAAAATAAATAAACTGGAGAATGACAGGATCAGTGGGTTTCCCGAGACATCCTATCGAAAGATCCCTGCAAAGGCTTTCTGGATAGAAGCCCAGCCAGATGCTCCGGTGTGCGACCTCAAGGTTTTCGAAAGGTATCTCCTTCCTGTCAATCTTATTGTCAAAGTCGAGATCGAATGGAATGACCTGGATGTTCTCCTTTCTTTCCCCTGTTGGTATATCGAAAGCAAACGAAAAGTTACAGAAGCCAATTGCCAGGGGTTCCTTCTGAATACTTCTGATCATCTCCTCATCTCCGGTCACTTTAATGCCTTTCAGATCGGATTGCTCTTTGAAAATAAAACCGGCAAGCATCTCTGCTGCACCTGATTCATCTGCTCTTGAATAAACAATTGCTTTCTCGGTACCGGCAGTGTCTAGAAGATCTCTCCACAGCACAGGTTTTTCGCTTGTGAAAACAATCTGGAATTCATCGGGGCTTAATCCCTGTCTTAATATTCTTCCAATGTAAGGATTCTTCTGATTTATGATTGCAGCAACCCCATCCTTGGCTACCGGGATCGTCCACACACCTGCCTCATGCTCTTCCGCAGAAAGAGGTCGTGAGATCATTGCCAGCTCCACCTTTTTATCAATCAGGTCGATGATCCCCTGTCCTGTACCTCCGGTGGTAATCCCGATTTTTACGTTCGGATACATCTTCATAAAATCATCCGTCCATTTTTTGGCCAATGGGTAAAGAGCGAAGGCTCCGCCTATGGTTAATTCTCCTGCAAGATCCTTCTTTGCACGTGTCTTAGTCTCATCCGCACCCATTCCGGATTGCCCTGGTCGGGACTTACATCCCAGGATGACAGCAAGACACAAAAAAAGCAATATGGTTTTACTGCAACTCATTTTTTTTTTAAAGTTATAAAATTTCCCGATCCCGGTCAAGTCGAAAATAGTGCAGATCCATTACTGTATGTTTAGGAATTACATAAAACTATCTTAACAGAATATTTCACTGATATGCGACCAGGTCTCTGTTTTGATTTAACTTTATCGGGTTCTTTTTGTTAATTAATTCACAGGCAGTTCAAATTCAGCCTGATATATTTTTAAAATCCGGGAAATGATATTTTAATAATGAGTCTGAATAATGTAATAGAGGTCAACGAGGTATGGAAATCTTTTAAGACCGTACAGGCAGTAAAGGGAATAAGCCTGAATATCCCAAAGGGTCAATTTGTTGCACTTCTAGGGCCAAACGGAGCCGGAAAGACAACCCTGGTAGAGATGATAGAGGGGATTCAGAAGCCTGATAAAGGTGAAATCACGATAATGGGTAAAAAATGGAAAGGCAATGAAGATACCCTTCATAATATTATAGGGATTTCGCTGCAGGAGACAAGATTCATTGATAAACTGAGAGTTACCGAGACTCTACTGCTTTTTGCAGGATTTTTCAAACTCGGCGCCAGGAGGGTCAATGAAATAATTGATATTGTCGGACTCGGAGAAAAGAGAAGATCGTATGTAGTTAACCTGTCAGGAGGACAAAGGCAACGTCTGGCACTTGGCATTGCGCTCATAAATACTCCTCAGATCATGCTCCTTGATGAACCGACGACAGGCCTTGATCCTAATGCACGCCGGGAAATATGGGATATCCTGCAGAGACTCAGGGAAGTTACTGAAACCTCTATGATCCTGACAACCCACTACATGGAGGAGGCCGAAAAACTATGTAATTACATTGTAATTATGGACAACGGAGTCATTTTAAGGGAGGGAACACTCGATCAGCTCCTTATTCAGGATTCTGCAAGTAAGGTTGTCGAATTTACAATAGAAAACGGAACATTTACTGATCCGTTCGATACGAAAGGATTGCCCTTTTCCATACGTCCCGGTGAAACAGGCGACAAATGGATGGTTGTTTTGCGCGATTTTGACACGGGCTTTCCTGAATTTCTGGCCTTTCTTAAATCAAGAAATATAAGTCTCAGCCATATGGAGTGCAGGCGGAAAACACTTGACGATCTTTTTGTTTCACTTACAGGAAGGAAAATAAATGAATAAACTGTTCAGGGGCATACAGCTGTGGCGATTAATAAAAGCATTGTTCCTCGAAATTGTACGGGAGCCCGGGGTGCTTTTCTGGGGTATACTGTTTCCTATCCTGATGTCACTAGGACTCGGCCTGGCCTTTACAAAAAAAGCTGACATCGTTAGGAAAGTCGCAGTGATCCCATATACAGGTTCCGCAAATCCCGGTATCTCAGGTATTTATACTTTTCTTGAAGACAAATGCAAAAAAAGTCCATCAGAAGCCGGGGAGGACTATAAGTGGAAATATGTAATAGAGGATGATAAACTTGGCAATTCCGTCTTTCTTTTTTATGAAATGGACTGGGATCAGGCAATGGTCCTGGTGAAAAGAGGAACATTAAGCCTTATTCTCAGGGGTGAAGAAGGAATGACTGAATATCACTTTGATCCCATGAACTCTGATGCTGAACTGACCTATCTTAAACTAAGCAGTGTGATCGGAGCAGGAGATATTATACCTGTCAGCAGCAATTCAGAGATAAGGCCTCTGACAGTTACAGGAACAAGGTACATCGATTTTCTGGTGCCCGGGCTTATAACAATGGGAGTGATGATGTCATCCATGTGGGGAATAAGTTATGGAATTATTGAAAAACGTTCCAAGAAACTTCTCCGCAGGCTGGTGGCAACACCGATGAGAAAGTCACACTTCCTGATTGCCCTCATAACAGTCAGAGTGGCAATGAATTTTATAGAAGCACTTGTCCTTTTACTGTTTGCTTTGATTACATTCAGAATGACAATACAGGGCGATATCTCTGCCCTGATTCTTATGTTCCTTGCAGGGAATATTGCTTTTGCAGGAATTGCAGTATTTGTTTCGTCCCACACATCAAATACCGAAGTCGGGAACGGTCTGATAAATTTTGTTGTCTTCCCGATGATGGTCCTCTCAGGCATCTTCTTCAGTTATCATAACTTCCCCGAATGGAGTATCCCGGTCATTAAAATATTACCGCTTACCATGCTTACAGACGGGATCAGAAGCATATTTAATGAAGGAGCCGGATACAATGAAGTCGTATTACCTATCCTTGTACTCACAGTTGTAGGAATTTCATTCTTCACGGCGGGACTAAAAATCTTCAAATGGCATTAAATTCTTTTCCATGGATGCAGCAATCGCGATTTATTCATGTCTTTACTCCGAGAACAGGTGAATATTTAAAAAGGAAGAACATGAAAAATCTGAAGTTTATCATTACCATTGTCTTGTGCATAAGCATAACTTCATGCATTGATGCCCAGTTACGTAAGACAGTTTACGGGAACAACAAGGTTATTAAAAGGGACAGGACTGCTGAACCATTTACAGCGGTACGGGTCAGTTCCGGGATTGATGTGTACCTGAGTCAGGGTGATAAAATCAGTCTGTCTGTCGAAGCAGATGAAAATCTTCACGAGTATATTCTAACCGAGGTAAGCGACGGAGTGCTGAGAGTCTATACTGAAGTTAATATACGTGAAGCGGAGATGAAAAAGGTGTATGTTACAATGAAAGAAGTCAGGGCCCTGAGCACCAGCAGTGCCGGTGATCTTATAGGCGAGACCCCGGTCAGATCCGATGAACTAAGGCTGTCGGCCAGCAGTGCCGGAGACATTAAAATTGAAGTCTATGCCAAAAACATCGATACAGATATCAGCAGTTCCGGCGATGTTACTCTGACAGGCGAAGCTGATATGCTTGATGCCAGTCTCAGCAGTGCCGGTGATCTGAATGCATTCAATCTGAAAGTCCGTGAAGCTGAGGTTTCAGCTTCAAGCGCAGGCAACGCAGATGTTTATGTTACTGAAAGGATTGTTGCCAGGGCATCAAGCGCTGGCGATATCAATTACAAGGGAGACCCGAAGCATGTTGATGCACATTCATCAAGCGCCGGAGGAGTACATAAAAGATAGCTTCTATATATTTATATATTTCCCGCTTTATTTAAATGCCGTCAGGATCACTCCTGACGGTTTTTTTTAACTTTGTATAAACCCAAGCCTGTTTACATAACTAAAGCTATGAAAGAAAATATAAGCGTAAATCTTGTGAATACTGCCCGTTTTATACCGTATGAAGAGGTTATTGCACTGGCACAGAAGTCAGTCAGGCATCTCGACGCTCTTAATGCCGGTACAGGAGCAGGCAGTGATTTCCTGGGATGGCTCTCCCTTCCTGAACAGATCCTTACACAAATGGACAGGATAGAGCGTGTGGCAAAACACCTGAGGTCTGTATCAGACACAACAGTGGTTATCGGAATAGGCGGCTCGTACCTTGGTGCAAGAGCTGTAATAGAAGCTCTCTCCCATTCCTTTTCTTCCCTGCTGAGAACAAAGCATCACGAGATAATTTATGCCGGACATAATATCAGTGAAGATTATTCGTCAGATCTCCTTGATATCCTTGAAGGAAGAAATTATTCGATTGTTGTTATATCGAAATCGGGAACGACAACAGAACCGGCAATAGCTTTCAGGATTCTGAAGGATCACCTTGAGAGGAAGGCAGGGAAAACAATTGCGGCAGACAGGATCATTGCAATAACCGACAGTTCAAAAGGGGCATTAAGATCACTTTCGGAAATAAACGGATACGACACCTTCAGCATCCCTGATAATATTGGCGGACGCTATTCAGTACTGACTCCTGCAGGACTTCTTCCGATAGCAATAATGGGAATCGATATAAGGGCAATCGTTAAAGGTGCTGCTGCAATGGAAGAATCAACACGAAGAAACAAAAATGCTTCAGTAAATCCATCGCTTCTCTATGCAGCTGCCCGGAACCTTATTCTGCAGAGCGGAAGACCTGTTGAGATTATAGCAAGCTTTACTCCACAGCTTCATTACCTTGCAGAATGGTGGAAACAGCTTTTCGGAGAGAGCGAAGGGAAGGAAGGAAAGGGGATCTTCCCGGCATCAGTCGATCTTACGACCGACCTCCATTCACTGGGACAATATATTCAGGAAGGGCAGAGAATACTTTTTGAGACAATGATCTCAGTCAGGAATACCAGGAAGAAAATAACAATTCCGGCGGAAAAGGATGACTCCGATCAGCTCAACTACCTGTCGGGGAAAAGACTTTCCGAGGTCAATCTTCAGGCAGAAACAGGCACTGTCCTGGCACATAATGATGGAAATGTTCCTGTGATAATGATAAACGTACCGGAACTCGATGAGTATTATATCGGTCAGCTGATTTATTTCTTCGAACTTGCCTGCGCAGTCAGCGGATATATTATTGATGTTAATCCATTCGATCAGCCGGGAGTGGAAGCCTACAAGAAGAATATGTTTGCCCTGCTTGACAAACCGGGTTTTGAGGAGGCCGCAAAGAAGCTGAAAGAAAGACTTAAGTAATAAAATAATTTAAACACCATACATTATGAAAATTGAACTCAGGAAAGAATTCATGTGGTCTCTTGTTGTGCCTACCAGCATGGGAGTTCGCATTACTCCTTTTAACGGCCAGCCTGTTCACTGCAGCGATATTTTTCACATGCAGGCTACGAGCGCAGAATCAAATGTTGCAACCGTATCGTCGTTTCTTGGCCTGCCCGTAAAAGTGCTTACAACATTTGTAAAAGACAGTCCTGTTGCAAGATTCATTAAGGACAATCTGGCAGGCCGCCATATTGCATTTGAAGGTGTTGAAGTCGAACAGGGCGGACCATGGGGTTTTAGACACCAGTTCAATATTGCAGACAGCGGATATGGAGCACGCGGACCGAGAGTTCAGAATGATCGTGCAGGAGAAGTAGGCAGAACACTGAATGTTAAGGATTTCGACCTGAACAGGCTTTTTTCGAAAGAGGGTGTTCAGATATTGCACCTTTCAGGCCTGATTGCGGCACTGTCGCCCGATACAGGTAATTTCTGCCTCGAGCTGTCAAGAGCTGCAAAAAAACATGGAACCAGAATTTCATTCGATCTGAACTTCCGGGCTTCATTCTGGAAGAATCGTGAGAAGGAGCTGGCAGCAATATTCAATGAAATTGCCGGAGTCTCGGATATCCTGATAGGGAATGAAGAAGATTTCCAGCTATGCCTTGGAATAGAAGGACCTGAGGAGGGTGGTAAAGACCTTGCATCAAAGATTGAAAGCTTCAAGGAGATGATAATAAGAGTAAAGAAATCCTTTCCCGGTGCAAATGTGTTTGCCACAACTCTCCGACAGGTGATCAGCACCAATGAACACCTTTGGGGAGCCATAATGCTTGAAGGGAAAGAGTGGCATGTTGTTGAGCC
>JADDYF010000224.1 GCA_015712185.1 Bacteroidales bacterium | reverse complement strand
CCGCGAGACGAATGCCCTGATCGAAAGATTTGCTGACAGGCTCCCAATGCATCTTAAGGCAGAAGCGAAGGACTATAGCCTTGTATATATTTTCCCGCTGAATAATCACTACGTGCTGGTTAATTCCGGACTTCCATGGTGGACCCCGTCCAAAAAACCCGGCCGGCAGGGAGGAATGGCATTCATGGATTCAAAAGTGGAAATTCTCAAAGGATTTAAGGACTTCATCCTATTTAAAGAGAGTCCCGATAATATTATTACCCAGGGGTATTTCGACAATGACTGGAAGGTCCCGGCAGATGCCGTATCGATTTTGAAATCGTCAGGAGTTGTTGATATTAAGTGATTTAATGAGTAAGTCACTGGTAAAATATCATCTCCTGGAAAATGTTAAAGGTAACAGACTGAGGGTTTTATTTACTCTTCTGGTAATATTGCTGCTTGGTTTTCCTTCCCAGGCAAAGATTTACAGGATTATTGTAACCGGCACCGAACCCTATCTGGCAGGTAAGGTTTTCGGCAATGCCGGTTCTTTTGTCAGGATATCTGGTCAGGCTTATGGTGCGGTTGATCCATCAAACCCTCTGAACGCCATTATTCAGGATATCCGGCTGGCTCCAAAGAATCCAGGAGGAATGGTTGAATATGTCTCCGATTTTATCATTCTCCGTCCTGCGGATATGACAAAAAGCAATGGTCTTCTTTTCTTCAGCCTTCCTAACCGCGGTACTGCCTTCCCAGCCGATTCTGTTCTGCTCAGCAGCGGTTATATTTTTGTATGGTGCGCCTGGCAGGGCGATGTCCTGAGGGGAGGTAACCGTCTGACAATGAGAGTGCCTTATGCCAGCGAAAACCTCAGTGAGATTGCCGGCATCGTGAGAGCAGAATACCAGGTTAGTTCCAGAACAAATACTCTGAATCTGAGCAGCGGTTTCTTTACAGGACTGACACATTACAGCTATGAAACAACCAATCCGGACAATTCGGTTTTTACACTGACAAGAAGAATCCGTGAGTCTGATCCGCGTATGCCTGTACCGAACACCGACTGGGCATTTTCCGACTGCTCCCGGTTGCGTTTTCCGGGTATTCCCGATGTAAAAAAGATTTCATTAAAAGATGGATTTGAACCCAATTATATTTATGAGCTGATATACCTGGCGAAGAATCCGCTGGTGCTTGGTCTGGGATTTGCCGCAATACGCGATTTCGCCTCATTCCTGAGATATGACCAGAAAGATGAATCCGGATTCTTTAATCCCCTTGTCAGCGAGGAAGCTTCAGCTAATCCTGTACGTGCGGCCATAATGCAGGGAATATCGCAGTGCAGCAACTATGCGCGCACTTTCCTGTTTTTAGGATTTAATCAGGATGAAAAGGGTCTAAAGGTCTTTGACGGAGTGAATGCACACGTCGGAACCCGGCGTATCTCGTTGAATATCCGTTTCGGACGTCCCGGCGGCGGAGGCCTTCAGAGAGAGGATCATTTATTCCCGGGAAATGATCCTCCGTTCTCCTGGGATAAGGGAACGGACCCGATATCGGGCATAACAGGCGGCATACTCGAAAGATGCATTGGAACAGGTACCTGTCCAAAGATCATGCAGACACTTAGCTCATCAGAATACTGGCAGCTGCGGGCTTCCCTGACAACGACAGATTCATACGGAACAAAGGATTTAATAATACCTGATAACGTCAGGATTTATTTGTTCTCGGGAACCCAGCATTCACCTGTGGATGGTGCTGATCAGATGAGCGGCTACAGGACGAACTACAATTCTTATGCACCTTACCTGCGTGCATTATTGATTGCCCTGGAGAAATGGGTTCTGGAGGGTAAAGAGCCTCCGGCAAGTTCCTATCCTGCAATTGCATCAAATACACTTGTATCACCTGATAAAGAGAGCATCGGATGGCCTGATATTCCGGGTATTCCGTACAGCGGCAAGGTAAACGAGCTTCCGCTTCTCGATTATGGACCCGGTTATAATTTCAGGGAAGTTTCGGGTGTTCTTCAGCAGGAGCCTCCGAAGACAAAATCCGAACAGAACTACAAAACACTGGTTCCGCGGGTGGATGAGGATGGCAACGAAATTGCAGGTGTGCGGGGTATAAATATCAGGGTCCCGCTCGGAACATACACCGGATGGGCGCTGAGGAGGGAGGGCTTCGGTAAAGGAGACTTATCGTCGCTTAACGGGATGTTCATTCCGTTTAAGAAAACCAGGGAAGACCGGCGGGTAGCCAAAGATCCGCGGTTGTCCCTCGAAGAGAGGTACCGCACACATGAAGGGTATGTAAATGCGGTAAGGAGGGCAGCGGAAGAACTTGTAAGTGAAGGTTTCCTGCTTCCCGATGATGCGAGGATTGAAGTTGAGAAAGCAGAAAAAAGCAATATATTACGATAAATGATTGAATTAATTCAGGTGTGATATCATAATGATACTAATATAGTATCTTAATAATATCAGTATCTTAGAATTTAAAAATTAGTTGTATATTCATAAAGTAGTTGTTGGCGTCCGGCATCCGGCGTCCGGAAACCGGCTATTGGTACCGCAAATCTTTCAATCTGATGCCGGTAGCCGGCAGCCGGTAACCGGTAGCCGGTAACACATCCGCAATTTGCAGCTTAAAACATGATTGGAACATTTTATAAAATTTAACATGAGATCAAACCGACGAAATTTCATCAAAACCATGGGAACCGGTGCTACCGGTCTCACATTTGGTGCCGCAGCCATGTCACTCACATCATGTGCCCCGAAGGGTGCAAAGAAACATGAGGACGACAGCCAGATCCTTTTCATAGGTGATAATATTGCCATTGCAGAGACTCAGTACGGCAAAGTGAAAGGTTATATCCTGCGCGGAATATACTATTTCCTTGGAATACCTTATGGAGCCGATACCTCGGGAGCCAACAGGTTCATGCCTCCGCAGAAGCCGAACCCGTGGACTGATATCTTTCCTGCAGTGTGGTGGGGAAATTCAGCTCCTCAGATCATGGAAAGACGTTATGCAAATGTCTACTCGTCATGGGCAGATCACTGGAACTACGATGATGTCAGTGAAGATTGCCTGCGGCTGAATGTATTCACGCCTGCACTCAACGACGGTAAGAAACGACCTGTAATGGTCTGGCTGCATGGCGGCGGATTCACAAACGGAAACGGTATCGAACAGGACGGATATAACGGCGAGAACCTCGCCCGCAAGGGTGATATCGTCTTTGTTTCTGTCAACCACAGGCTTGGCCCTCTGGGATTCACCAATCTGGCGGGTGTTGGAGGAGAGAAGTTTGCCGCATCAGGAAATGTGGGAATGCTTGATCTTGTTGCAGCGCTCGAATGGGTAAGAGATAACATTGCAAACTTCGGGGGCGATCCGGGAAATGTAACGATCATGGGACAGTCCGGAGGAGGTGCAAAAGTAACCACTCTCACTGCTATGCCAGCGGCAAAAGGACTGATCCACAAGGCTGTTGTCCTGAGCGGTGCCGGAACAAAATCGGGGGAAAAGGAGTATTCCGAGAAGCTTGGTGCCTATGTTTTGAAAGAAGCAGGACTTACTGTAAATCAGATAGATAAGATGCAGGAGATTCCCTGGCTCGAGTATATCATGATTGCCAACCGTGCCTCTTCTGCTCTGTCCAAAGAATCGGGTCCGGCACCAGCCGGATTACGCAGAGGCTTCAATCCCGTTGTCGATGGATTTTACCTGCCGCAGCATCCTTATTTCCCTGATGCTTCACCCTCTGCTGCCGGTGTACCAATGCTGATCTGCTCAACAATGAATGAGCAGTCGCCCAGCAGGACAGATGCCTCACTGGAAAACATTACTCTCGACGAGGTAAAGGAGAGAGTCAAACAGAGGGCCGGTTTTGGCGCAGGCTTCGGAGATAAAGCCGGTGAGGTTGTTGAAGCATATGCAAAGGCATTTTCAGGTAAGAGACCTATTGAAATATGGTCGATGGTAAGCAGTAACCGTCAGGGTGTTATCGCTCTGGCTGATGCAAAGGTAAAACAGCCGACGCCTTTATATGTGGCCTGGTTCTGCTGGCAGCCGCCATTGTTTGATAACCGGATGAGGGCATTCCATTGCTCGGATATATGCTTCTGGTATTATAACACCGACCTCATGCTGACCCATACCGGCGGCGGTGTAAGACCGAGAAAATTATCAGAGAAAATGTCAGGTGCACTTCTGCAATTCATGAGAACAGGTGATCCTGATGGAGGCGGATTGCCGGCCTGGTCAAAATATACCACTGAAAACGGTGAAGTAATGGTCCTTGACGATATTCCGGAGGTCAAGAATGATCCCGACAGGGAAGCACGGAAAGCGTTACCAAGTACTTAAAGTGAAAGAAAACACCCCCATCCCGGACTTCCCCCAGGGTGGAAGGAGTAAAAGAAATGGAAACGAAGCCTTTCCCCCTTGGGGGAAACGGGAAAGGGGGTAAACATAACAAAACAGGAAACGGGGAAGGGGGTATATAACATATAATTATCAATAATAAATCTATCCAAAATGAAAACCAATCTGAAATTTTTACTTGTAACATTTGTTACAATTATGCTGGTCTCAATTGAAGGTTTTGCTCAGGAACCTGCCAAACCGGCAGCAGCTCCACCGGCAAGACCTGCATTCAGGATGTCTGCACGTATTATATCGCCTGAGATCCTTCCTGATAACAGGGTTACATTCAGGATCTATTCAAAAGATGCCCAAAAGGTTATTGTCTCCGGTGAATGGCAGACCGGGTTGGGTGCTACACAGGAGCTTGTTAAAAACGATACCGGTCTCTTTTCTCTTACAGTCGGACCTCTGAATCCTGAACTTTACGGGTATACTTTTAACGTCGATGGCATAGGCATGATCGATCCGAATAATGTCCAGGTCCGGCGGGACGGTGCACGCTATCAGAGCTTCTTCATTATACCCGGTCCGGAATCCGATCTCTATTTCCACAAGAATGGCGTTCCCCATGGTACGGTGACAAAGATATGGTACAAATCTTCGGTACTTAATATGGATCGCCGGGTTTATGTCTACACACCTGCAGGATATGAAGGAGGGACAGCCAGGTATCCTGTGTTCTACCTGCTGCATGGGGCAGGAGGGGACGAGGATGCATGGACAAACATGGGACGAACAGGACAGATAATGGATAACCTTATAGCTCAGGGCAAGGCAAAACCGATGATAGTGGTGATGACAAACGGGAATGCCAACCAGGCAGGCGCACAGAATGAAGTTCCGCCAATTCCGATGGAAGCTGGTCAGGGAATGGCTTCCTATCAACGGTTGGCAGGTAGATTTGAAGAACACCTTGTAAGGATGTTGTCCCTTTCATTGAAAAGAATTTCCGCACGCTTACAGGGATGGATAATCGTGCTATAGCGGGACTATCCATGGGAGGCGCACATACGCAGACTATTACCAATAACAATCCGGGTATGTTCAGTTATATAGGTGTATTCAGCATGGGAATAATGAGTATGGGACCTCAGACCCAGGATGCTGCAAAGATTGAGGCAGAGAGGAATGCCAAACTTGAAGTTCTGAAAAAGAGCGGCTATAAGCTTTACTGGATCGCATGCGGAAAGGATGATTTCGTATATAAAGGTGTTGTGACACTTCGGGAAACTCTTGATAAGCTCAGCTTTAAGTATGTTTACCGTGAAAGCACCGGAGGACATACCTGGGCAAACTGGAGAATCTACCTTTCGGAATTTGCTCCGATGTTATTTAAATAGAGGAAGTTATTTTATTTTTACCACGAGGTAACACGATGTAGATACGGAGTAACACGGTTATTGTTCTGTGTAACTCAGTGAAACGCCTCCGTGCCCTCCGTGGTCTCCGTGGTAAAAAAAATCCAGGGGATTAAAATCAGTCCTTGTTATACATTGTTTTGAAACTATAATTATAGATATACAAAATCCCCAGGATCGGTGAAGTGAAACTGTAACAGAATAAACAAACAATAAAAATGAAAAGGAATTTCTTGATACTCATAGGCCTGATTATTACAGGATTACTTTATGTCAGTGGACAGAATCCTGCTCCATGGTTCACTGCTAAAGAGGTAGCTAATAAAGTGTGGGTTATAAGTGACCATGGTTCTGATAATATTTACCTTGTTGAAGGCGACGACACGGCCATGCTCATAGATAATGGTCTGGGTGCTGCCGATCTGCGTTCGTATGTTAAAACTCTGACCAAGAAACCTGTGATCGTGGTCATTACTCATGGTCATCCCGATCATGCCGGTTCCAATTACCAGTTTGAGAAGGTCTATATCCATCCTGCAGATGCAGAGGCGGCAAAAGCTATGAACCGTCCCGAGAGAAGAGCAGCATCATCAAAAACAATGCAGGGTGGTGATGCACCTTCAGAAAACGAACTCTATAAAGCGGAACCGTTAGATACAAAGCTTATTGCTGTCAGCGATGGTCATGTTTTCGACCTTGGAGGCCGGAGGATGCAGGTGATGGAAACACCCGGACATACTCCCGGCGGTATCTGTCTTCTGGATATCCGGAACAAGATCCTGTTCACCGGGGACAATAATAATACCCTGGTGTGGCTTTTTCTGGAAAACTGCACTCCCCTGCACAAATGCCTTGAAACACTTGAAAAACAGCAGTCGAGGATCGCTGAATTCAATACACTGATGCCGGGTCACGGCGCTCCGATGTCTTCCGATTTCATAAATGACCAGATAGCATGTGTTAAAGCAATACTGGCTGGAACCTGTGAAGCAAAAGAATACAAATCATTTGCCGGTAATTCGAAAATATGTGCATTTGGACAGGCTAGTGTGGCTTTTAATCCGGATAATCTTTAATCGCCAATCAACCAGCAACAGGGGAATCCGGCACCCAGGAACCCGGCACCCGGCACCCGGAACCCGAAACCCGGAATAATCAGTCCTTTACACACCTGATGCTTGTTCCGGTCTGTTTAAGAGCGCCACTGCTGCGCCATACCTCAGTATTGATAGTAGCGACGCTTCTGTACCACGATTTATAGATATTGTATTCGGAGGCTGACCACCACGAGTCATATAAACCGAGACCGGTAAATGTTCCCTGGATTCCCCGTCTCTGGCCG
>JADDYF010000216.1 GCA_015712185.1 Bacteroidales bacterium | reverse complement strand
AGGGTTTTGTCTTCCATAAGGGATAAGTAGAGACTTTAGCGAAAGTCCCCAGCTAGTTTAAAGTTGATTGCGTTTATTTAAGGTCGGGGTGATCTGACTGGAATTAAATTGACGGGCTTATTAGTCTTTCAGGAAAAAGTTCAAAAAAGCGACCTTATATTTTAACCTGTAAACTGCTTTACTAAATCGAATACTTCATGGAGTATTTTTGTATATTTTTCTTTCAATAAAGGGGTGAATTCTTCACTGAATTCCATGTCTTCGATAATCTCAACGGCTACTATATGCAAATCAGCAGGCAAATTCAGATTCAGGGAGTTACCTAATTCAATGGCAGTAAGGAAACTCACATCATGTAAGCTTGATAAATGGGAGGTTTCCCTGAAATCCGAGGGTATAAAGTGATATATGTCACCTGGTCTTCCGTTCCGGTTACGGATTGAATCAATGAAAATCACTTTCTCATAGTCCTTTATGTATTCCATAATCTCCAATCCTCCACATGAGGCAGTATTGAATTGTACATTGGGATTGTTGATCATCTGAGCCAAATCGCACACAAGTCGGGGACCTATCCCGTCGTCCTTGAGAATATTATTCCCTAGTCCCAGGATCAATGTTTTTTTATTCATTACTATAGAAGTACATAAAAGATGACTGCAACATCAGGGAATGATAGTTGGATTTTTAGGCAAAATAATAGTAAACTTAGTCCATACACCTAGTTCACTGCTAACCGATATCTTCCCTTTATGATCCTCCACGATTTGTTTAACAATAGAAAGGCCT
Source organism: Bacteroidales bacterium (assembly GCA_015712185.1). Taxonomy (GTDB): domain Bacteria; phylum Bacteroidota; class Bacteroidia; order Bacteroidales; family VadinHA17; genus LD21. Next base: position 4,046 of record JADDYF010000216.1, on the reverse strand, counting down.
AAACCCGATCCGGTCTTGATATCTTTCGGAACATTGGTTGCCCGATAAAACTCATCAAAAACCCTTGATAGCTCTTCCTTCGGTATCCCAATACCGGAATCGGAGATTTCAGTAATAATATGATTAAACCGGTTCTTTACCGTTAATTCAATACGTCCGTGAGGTGGAGTGTATTTGACTGCATTCAACAACAAATTGGAATATAATTCCTCTATCGTAAATGGATTCCCTGTAATCATCTGAATCGACTTGTCCACGTAAACATTGAAATCAATATACTTGTCTTTTGTAAGAATCTGAATAGGAGTAACAACCTTATTGATCAGATCTTTAAACAAAATATCTTCAAATTCAGTGTCATGTTTCAATCTTTTTTTTGTAAGGTTCAGGAGATTCTTAACAAAGCCTGAAAGCAATTCTGTGCGTTCAAAGGCACGATTAGCAAATTCTTCCTGAGTTTCATTAAGCGGTCCTGCTATTTTTGTGCGGATTACATCTATACAACTAAGGACTGCTGCGACATGACCTTTAATATCATGCGTTACACGAAGTACATATTCATTCTTCAGTTTATCCTGGTTTTCTAACTCGATATTGGTTTTAACGTAGGTTTCTTCACTTTTTATGGACCTGGAGATAATCATGTGAGAAAGGCTGACTACAAAAACGGAAGTACAGGCAAAAACAAATCCTGTTCCAAAGACATAGAGAGTACTTTTATATAGATCATGGTTAACAAAACCCTCCAGGGTATGATGGGGAATGATGGAAAAGCATTCAAGGAGGGTCAGTGAGGCAGCCAGAAGTATGGCAAAAGTGGCATAGAGATAACTTACCAGAGTTGAATATATGGAACTTGCAATTATCATATGTAGGAAATAGAACAGTATTAATGGATTTTCTATTCCGCCTGAATAATGGATGATCAGGGTTAAAATTATCAGGTCCGTTATTATCTGGAAATGAATTTCATTCTTTATACCAAGAATTACTCTACTACTCTTTTTTTTAGTTATTTGTTTAAGAATAATGGTATGAAGGACATTTAAAATAAAAAGAACTGCTGAAAGGAGGTAAATAGATACTTCCTGAATGGAAATATTGAATAAATGTTTGACAGCATAATTTGAAACGATAAGTATGACCAGGGCAATCCACCTGATCCTGATAAACCATCTGGCAAAAAGAATATGTGCAGGAATTAGTTTTTCTTCCATAAATGAGTCTGGAGAAATTCTTAATTGTAAATACAGCTGATAATGAAAAAATCAAATATCAAATGAAGAATAATCCATCGACCTGTGCAAGCACCTGCTGATCCGTAAAATGCCTGCCCTTGATTGCTGATGAAGGGCAAGCAGCCACACAAACACCGCATCCTTTACATAAGGCACTAATAATTAAACTATGACCTTTTGCTTCGTTGAATTCAATTGCACTGAAGGGACAAAGCTGGTTACAGAACCGGCACCCCGAGCACTTTTCTTCATTCACTTCCGAGTAAAGAGCGTCTACTTCGATCTTGCCTTTCGCAATCCTTGCCAGAATCCTGGCTGCTGCGGCTCTTGCCTGAGCAACAGTATCAGGAATATCCTTTGGAGCAACACATGTTCCTGCAATAAAAATTCCATCTGTCGTGGTAGCAACAGGTTCAAGTTTCGGATGACTCTCTATGAACCATCCATCTTTATCCTGGCTGATGTTTACAATACGTGCTATTTCGTGTGAATCATCACGGGCTTCCATTCCAACCATAAGGATAACCAGGTCAGCCGGTATTTCAATAAGTTCGCCTGAAAGCTTTTCATTGACTTCTATCAGCATTTCGCAGTCATCTTTCGGAGATGCCTTGTGAATGACCGGTCTGTCACCTTTTTCATACATCAGGAATAAGGTCTTGGCTTCTGATGACCGGCGATAAAAATCCTCATGCCCTTTTCCGAAGGCATGCATATCAATATAGATATCTGAGATATAACATTCCGGATTTGCAGATTTGATCTCATGAGCGTACTTTAATGCAGTCATGCAGCAGACCCTTGAGCAATAGGTGTGAAATTCCTGGCTCCGGCTCCCGACACAGTGAATTATAGCAATATATCTGGGTATTTTGCCCTCCCTGGTTTCAATTCGTCCGGCACGGATCATTCTTTCCAATTCGAAAGAAGTAATGACATTCGGCAATTTCCCGTATCCGTAGTGAATGATGCGTGATGCATCGAATTCCTTATATCCCGTGCATACCACAACATTCCCAATCTCGACTTCAACCGGTTTATTCCCTATAGTCGGCTTCCCGTTAAGCGATTGAATGGTTGCTCTGAAATTTCCTATGAATCCGGTAAGCTCTGACACTTTTGATTCAAGATAGACATTGACTTTTTTATTGTCCTTGATGCGCGTAATCCGTTCTGTCAGCAGATCACGTGCAGAATAAAGGTATGGCGCTGTAAGATCGACACGTGCAAGGTTACCACCGAGGTGGTTATCTTTTTCAACAAGATGAACAGAATTACCGGCATCTGCCAGTTCAAGGGCAGCGGTCATACCTGCAATACCTCCACCGATTACAAGTACATTCGGACACATATTAACCGACATGCTTTCCAATGACTCATGGAGCACAACACGGCAAATAGCTGCATAAATAAGGGCCTTGGCTTTTTCGGTTGCCTCAATGGGGTCTTTATGTACCCAGCTACATTGTTCACGTATATTAGCCATTTCAAATAAATACTGGTTAAGACCGGCAGATCTCAGGGCATTTCGGAACGTTCTTTCATGCATATTAGGGCTGCAGGCAGCTACAACTACTCTGTTTAGCTGATTCTCCTTGATATCCTGGGTGATCATCTCTTGCCCCGGATTGGAACACATATATTTATAGGTCCTGGCAAGAACAACATCAGGAAGAACTGATACGAAACTGGCAACAGCTTCCACGTCTACTATTTTAGCGATATTTGTTCCGCACATGCAAATGTACACGCCAATTCTGCAATTCTTCATGGACTCCTTTTATTACTTTATAAATACCGGATAAGATTGTAAAACTGTTTCCTGCCTGGATAGCGCCTTTCTCCGTAGTGCAGCAAAATACATAGCGAGGGGACGATAAATGAGGTGTGCCCATTTGCTGAAAGGCATTCTGAGCAACCAGGGTACTACACACATTAAATGGATGATATAGGTAATATTTGCCCATTCAAAAAGGCCTGTGCGATGGAATACATGCTGAGCTATTCCGGTTAAAACGATAATAAATAATAGAATCACAAAAACCCAGTCTGTACCATGGGATTTTTTATACTGTACATAATTCTTCTTCAGACGGTTCCGGATAAAATAAACGGTACCGGCAATCAATCCAATGGTTGCAAGGTACCCGAAAACATGTACCGACCATTGAATTTCAGGACCTGACTGCAACTGTTCAATAAAAACCATCACCAATACCAGCATGGTAACATATCCCATCATAAGGCCAAGATGGATGAACCAGGGCATATAGAATGGATTCTTACCTTTTTTTTCACATTCCGAATAACGTTTCTGGGTTAAGAAATGCCATGGAAGCTGGTATAATTCCTCTAAATAGAGCCACCAGGGTACGGTGAATTGTGTCCCTTTAATCATGACCAGGTACCACATACGGATGGCATTGATAACAAGAAAAACCGCCAGAGTTGCTCCGATTGAGAGGTCGAATTTATGAATAAACGTACTAGGTAAGAATGCTCCCTCCCCGTCGTAGATGTGAATGTTTCCCCCGGAAAATCCGTAATACAATAAAAATATTCCTGTAAGTAAAGCGATAACAAGAACCGAAAGTACTTCTACCAAACGCGATTTATAAAACTGCCTGGCAATTCCTGTTAAGTCATACCTTGAAACAAGCCACCTGCGCAAACTCATCATTGTTTCTCCCGGATCTGCCTCACGCGGGCATTGTTCTGAGCATTGACCACAGTAATAACAGAGCCATGGTTCAAGGGAGGTGTCAATTTTCTTTTCCAGCCCCATTTGCAGCAAACGCATAGGTTTAC
>JADDYF010000178.1 GCA_015712185.1 Bacteroidales bacterium | reverse complement strand
CAGAGCTGTCCGGTTACCGAATGCTTTAGCATACCTGAAATTCCCTTCGGACATTAGTGTTGGATTATCAATAAACCGGGAGGCAATGTTCATTATTCCGGACTGTACTGAAACCGTTAGTCCCTGATATTGAAACGGATCTTTACTTTCCATTACCAGTGTACCATTCATTCCGCCAGGTCCATAGAGAGCGGTAGAAGCCCCCACCACCATTTCCAGACTTTTAACATCAATCTGCGACAATCCAAATATATTACCAGCAGAGAAACTCAATCCGGGTGCAATGTTCTCCACGCCGTCAATAATCTGGTTCATCCGGTAGTTGGTATAATCGTTGAATCCCCTTGTATTGGGTAAACGAAAAGTAAGACCATGAACATTCATATCTACCCCTTTCAACTGATATAAACCATCGTAGAAGCTCGCTGCGGAGATTTGTTTCAAATCGCGCAAGTTCATTTTCTCGATACTGACCGGAGACCTTAAAATATTTTCCTCGACACGACTGGCGGAAATTACAACCTCCTGTCCTAATAATAATTGTTCTTCCATCTTGATATCAAGGAAAGCAGTTGCATTTGTCACTTCAATATCCTGTGATATAAAACCTACAAATGAAAAATGTAAAACCAGGGGAGGTGGTATTTGGGTTTTAAGGACAAAAACACCGTCGTTACCGGCAATAGTTCCATACACATCGTTTTTAATGACTACGTGTGCACCAATCATGGGTTCACCCGATTTTGAATCAGTAATCCTTCCTTTGATTTCATAGGTTTGTGCCGATACTGAATTGAAAATCAAACAGAATATTAAAAAAGTTATTATGCAGGATATTACTTTCATAATTTAATAAATGAGTAAAATACTAATTTAATTTTTAATATGAATCACTAAATTTAATTTGGTCAATTTGACCTGAATAAATTCGGTCGGTTATCAGGCTTCTGCACTCCATGAAATTTTCATTCAGATCTCATTTTGAAAACTTGTTTTCCCGGTGACTTTATTTAATCCAACAAGTAGCATGAGTTTAAATTCTTCAATGTGTTGAATGGAATCCAGGTCCCTGCTTTCCATAAAAATTTCAAATACATCCTTTGAGCATTTAGCCTGCGGTTTGTCTGAAGCTTTAACATTGGTCCTTTAAACAAGTCTTACTTCAGATATATTAGTCTGTGGTTTCATGATTTTTTTTTATGGTTAATACAAATAAAAAAGCAAGGGTCCAAAGTCTCAGACTATAGAGTTAGGTGATTAATAAATTGATATATAATTAGTTAAGTCATGAACGAAATATTTGAAACGCTGTATTTACCTGTTTTTAAGCGATTCAGGGCACTTTGACCTTGATTGGATGAAAGATATGACTGGTGTACTGAAAGTGAGTGAGAATGGCTTTAAATCAAATATTAAATGGTTGCCAAATAGATGATTATCAGATTATTGATGAAACTGGGAATTTGGGAATGGGAAATTGCAAATATCGTGACAACCTGCGGGGCTGTTTAAAAAGTGTTTTTTTGATGGATTTAACCTTTGAGTTACTCTGTGATGTACTTTGTGATCCTTTGTGGTTCAATGATTTATATTTAACCACAAAGCCGCACCAAGGTCTCACTATGGTCCACAGAGAACTTTTTCAACAGCCCCAACTTTAAAAACTTTACTAAAATCTCTAAATTGTCAAGAACTCGTTATTAGGAAAAACACCTCAAAAAGAGCTACTTATTAATCAGATGTAGCAAGATGTCAAAGATCTAAATTGTATGCAATTGAAAATCAATTATATTTAAGTGGACACTAACATATTTCAATATAAGCTTAATGTTATCCTATCGTTGTAACAATTTTATTCAGTCAATTGTTTCTTCAAAAGGTAATTAAACGGAATTGCAATCACATCTCCAATTATGTATGTAGCAAAAATCATTATAAAGATTAATGCATACCAGGGTATTTGTCCTTTGAATACCATGGGTAAGATTACACCAATGAACCAGATTATTTTGTAAGTCATCTGCAATAGCAAGACAGGTGCAAACTTAAGAGGAGATTTTAATCCGAATATTGAAACAAGTCCGAAAGCCAGAAAAACACTACCAGCAATACCGTAAATAACAGGATCCTGAACTGGCATTTTCCAGATTGAGGCGAAAGTTTCTGGTATCAATATCATTCCAAGTCCTGATAAGCCTGCTCCTAAGGCTGTATAAACATACATACCTTTTAGCCAGCCATAACGAATTTTGGGTTTATTTTCCATAATTTATTCCTTTAGTTTTAAAATGAATTTTCCCTTTTCAACAAAATTTTGTTCCAATGAAGACAGAAATAAAATCCTTCTATTTGGACTAAACTTAATATTGTTTTATAAATAGTCTTTTAGCTAATTACCAAATTTACACCATGTTTATGCCAAAATCAAAATTATTTGATATTTCAACCAGGTATTTGCCAAAGAAACAATGCCTTACTCAATAGACCATATATCATTAGTATGAAAAACGGCTTCTCAAATACCCTCAATCAAATTCATTTGACGGCTCGCCGTTGAGGGTTGCAGACAATTTTCGGCATATGATGTGGGATTATTGAATGGCTAAAGCAAGGTTTCAATATGAATCCGGAGAGCCTGGTCTTGCTGTGTCATGAAACCTGCATTAACGAAATATGAATAGGTTCAGATTTGTATATCATGCAGGTTCAATCAGACTTTTAAAATCAATAACATCCTGAATAATGAACTAAATATGTTATCTGGTGTTTTATTCTCCTAATAACAAACATTATGAAAACATTAATTGGTTTGAAAAGCAAGTTGTCAATAGGCATTGTTTTTTTTGTCGCTGTTCTCAGTGTTTTGAATAGCTGCACTAAAGCGTCCGACCCTGGATTAAATGAGGTCTTCATCCAGAATTCGGTATTTAGTCCATCGACAATAACTGTTGTAGCAAATACAACAATAACCTGGACGAACAAAGATGGAATGCCGCATACAGTTACAAGCGACTCAGGAAATGAGTTAGATAGTGGAAATATACCCACAAATGGAACTTGGAGCCATACATTTACAGTATCCGGAACTTACCCATAGCATTGCACTATTCATCCTACA
>JADDYF010000169.1 GCA_015712185.1 Bacteroidales bacterium | reverse complement strand
ACCATTATAAAAGATGACTGAATATAACCTGGGGTCCCGGTTTGCATATGGATTTGCCGGATCATAGCCGCTCAGAGCATGTCCTATGGGGTACCCGTTAGCCATCCCGAATGTATTAATCAGTTCCTGTGTCGCCCCAAGTTCACCGTTGCCCTGAAACCCTCCAGGATAAAACATCCTTTCCATATAGGTCTGTCCCGTAATATATCGGGTGGAGAATACTATCTCAGGAGAGTTTGGATTGAACCAGTCAACCCTGCCTGTTGGTCTGAAGCTGGAGCTGCTGGAGATCTGGTCAACATTTATTTTGAAATCTATAAGTTTCTTTGCGTACCTGGCAGCGCTGTCCCAGCGGGCGAGGTCATTGGTGGGATTAAATCTCGGGCTTGCCCATGTAAGGTATACATTGGCTTTGATAGCCCAGACTCCCGTATCATCAAAACGGTTCCAGTATTTTCCTCCGAGGAAAGTCATGAGAGTTCCGGAAGGATAAAGGAAATCCCGGTATGCCAACGGCAGATAATATAAGGCTGAATCGCAGTCTTTGATAATCTGTGCAACACATTCGTCATAGGTGTTACGGGCATAATTTATTTCACTGTAAGGATCAATGACATCTGTTATTATCGGGAAACCGAGCATTCGGCCATCAGTTCCCTTACCACCAAATTTCTGGAGAAGATCCCATTCAAAATATGCACGCAGTGCAAATGCTTCACCTTGCAGACGTGTCCTCACCTGGTCATTAAAGACGTCATTCACCATGAACCTGGTGTTGTATCCTTTCCTGTCTTTCAGGAAAATATTGCATTGCGAAATTGACCTGTAGTTGCGATCCCAGTAGGTTGCAAAAGGATCGCTTGAGGTTGTCATGGCATTTACTGCATACCTGCGCAAAGCATTCGCTGTGTTTGTTATTACAGCATCATCAGTGACACCGTCAAGGAAAGCACCTTCATTGTCCCAATAGCAGCGGTATGAGTTACCTACCGAGTAAGCATCAATATTATCATAACACCTGTTTATAATACCCTGCACCATGTTCTGGTACTCCCAGATGTTCTCATTGTCGTAGTTGCCGTTTGGCCATGGTTCAAGGTAATTCTCGCAGGAAGCGATGAGAACTAATATAAATGCAAATGATATAATTTTCTTCGTCTTCATAATTACCATAGATTAGAAATTTAACTTAACTCCTCCGGAGAATGTCCTGAACAAAGGATAAACCTCGACACCTGAATTTATTGATTCCGGATCAACATCTTTAACTCCTGTAAAAGTCAGAAGATTGGATCCCCTCATATAAATACGTATTGCCCGGCCTGCCATGAACTGGAGCATCTTGGCAGGAATCGTATATGCAAGTTCCACATTCTGGATCTTGAAGTAACTGCCTTTGGTCAGCCAGAAATCAGACGTTTGAAAGTTATTATACACCCTGTAGTAAGTCAGCCTCGGATAAGCTCCGCCTATATTATCTGCAACAAACTGTGAGTAGTTATTATCACCCCATCCGTTCCAGTAATAGGCATTTGTGAGAGCAATATCATAAAATGCCCTGCCTGCTCCGAGAATGAACATATCAAAGTTCTTGTATTTCAGCGATACATTCAAACCGTAATAAAGGCGTGGTGATGAGTTGCCTATAACCTCCTGGTCAGTTTCATCTACGAATGTATCGTTATTCAGATCGGCATACTTCAGGTCACCGGCATGAAGCTGGGCATCAAACAATTGTAACGGTGTTCCGCCACCCCCTTGTGCTTCTGCATCGGTTGCAAACTTGCCAAGATACCTGTAGCCGAAGATGGCATCGGAGATCTTACCTGTTCTTTTCTGGTAATCATTCCTGTAGTCGGGTTCATCATATATAATCCTTTTACCTTTGGATGTAGTGGCATTGGCACCGATACTTAATATGAAGTTTCCAACCTTCTGAGTAAATAAGAAGTCAGCGCCTAGTGCATTATACCTTGTCTGGTTGTAATTCTGATAAGGCCTTGTGCCGTTATAACCTGCCACATACGGCATGTTACTTGTTGTCTGCGATATTGATCCATCCACCAGCCAGTTATAATAGTTGATGCCGAGAGTGACCTTTTCATTAAGAAGCACTGCATCTATACCTGCATTCACCTCAGTACGTTTTTCCCAGGTAAGTATCGGGTTTCCGGTTCTTGAAAGGTAAGAACGGAGCACAGCCGCCTCGGTTGTTGTTCCAAACCATCTGTTTGATGTATACGGACCAAAACCATATGGGGTCGATGTGCTGGTTGTGGATGTGCTTGACCACCTGTCAACGTCATACAGGTTAGGGAAATATGTCTCGTTACCGGCTACTCCTCCCTGAACACGCAGCTTAAGGTAGTTTAGGAAATTGGACTGTGACATAAAGTCTTCATCTGTAATAACCCATGCACCGCCGACTGCCCAGTTTAAAAGATTACGGTAATCTTTTGCAAAACTTGAGTTCCCTGCGTAATTAAGCACACCCTGGAACTGATATTTGTCGTGAAGGCTGTACATTAGAGTGCCGAGAATACTCCTCTGACGCTGGGGCTCTTCAATACCATTAATATATGATAAAGTCTGATGATACATGGCTGATGCCTGCAGAGCACTATTCGCAAAAGTCTTCTCATAGCTTAATCTCTCAAAGAACATATACCTCTGGAAATAGTAGTCCATCAGTTTGTAAAGATCTGCCATTTTGAAGAGCGCGTGACCTGAGTATTTTGTAAGTACAGTGTCAGTTGGAGAAACGTCTACCGTATATGCAAGGTAGTCGTTGGTTTTTCCGATACGTACCGTATTGTGAATGTTAAATCCAAAATAGGTTTCCGATTTAAGGCCTTTGATGAAGTTATTCGCATCATAAGTAAGCTTGATATTTGATGATCCCGTACGTCCCCTGTCGGTGTAGAAACCCTGATCGACGAGGTTACCTATCAGGTTGTTTGTATAAATGGCGCTCACGCCGTACCACGGGGTATTGCTCGATTCATCATAATAAGCCCAGACCGGGTAGGCTACAGGTGGAACTGTGCGGATATCATCGAGTATTGAGGGCAGTTCAGTAAGCGTAAGTGCCGCATTACCTGTTCCTTCCGATGAATAATCCGAATCATAACCATAGTTTGGCGACCTCCTGAAAGTAAGGTTTCCGTAAAAACCAAACTGGGCGCTGAGCTGGTTGTTGATCTTAACACTTACACTCTGTCTTGCAGTAAGTCTGTTATAGTCGGAAACGGAACCCATGTCAATGATATCATCCTCGCCTGCATAGCCGAGGTATGAATAATACTGAACAATATCGTTACCACCTGATGATGATACATTCGCTCTCCTGAATCCCATTGTCTTGTCCAGCATCATGTCAGCAAAATCGGTGCTTGGATATGTAAGGTCATACCCGTTATTGTTTCTGAATGCTGAGATTGCAGCTGGGGAATATGCTTCAGGCAATCCGTCAGCTGTCCTGGCCTGGTTCTGAAGAGTGGCATATACATCGCCGGTTACAAATCCCGGCATACGGTCAACCATACTTACACCGCTTTCTAAATCAATATGCAGCATTCTTTCGTTTGGCATACCGGTTTTGGTTTTGATTAACATCACACCGCCGGTTGCAGCAGGACCATACATTGTTGTTGCCAGAATCCCTTTTAAGAGAGTAGCAGATTCTATTTCTGACGGATCTACAATCATCTCCTGGAGTTCAGCAGGCATATTATTTATAATTACATACGGCATCCCGGCGAACTTGTCTGTGGATCCGTAGCTGTTTGAAAGGCCCGAATACTGCTGGAGTCCTTCCAGTGGGCTCATCCCCGGCGATCCGTCATTTTCCCTAATATCATACATCGAGGAAATTCCTGTCAGTGTATTCCGGATATCTGTTGAAGGATAGCGCGAAAAGTAGGATCCGTCTATTACAACCTCGGGACCAGTCAAACTGCGTTTCTTAAGGGTTGTAAAGGGCAGCTGTACTACATCCCCGGATGTCATGTGTATTTTACCCTGCATCAGGGTTACAGAAGGATTGTTAATAAGGTCAATAACCGGTGCCACCTTCTTGTCGAACTGAAAAGCGGTTATGGTCACAATATCCTCAGGATAGCCCCTGAATGTTACTGAACCGTTTGCATCGGTAACAGCATGGGTTATCCCTTCTCCTACAACTACCGATGCACCCGTAACAGGTGCTCCGTTAACATCAACCACCTTTAGTGTGACGTCGAACAGTTGCCTGACTTTCTTTTCTCTTTGAGCCTGTCCGGCAGCTGGCAGTGCCAGAAGAATGAGCAGGATCAACAGCCCGGCAAATCTGACTTTTTTAAATAATATATAATTAATCATATACTTTCGTTTTAAATGGTTCAAAGCTACCAGACCGGATTAGCTACAAAATTCTTCATCTTAAGAGCATCTGCATTCAGGAATGGCAGATAGTACATTCCTTCTTCCCATGCCGGCTGACGGTCAGCCGGAAGTGGTGTCCGGACATATTTGAATCCGTCCGGCCATGCCGGATCAGTTGTCTTCTGCGGAATTACTGCTATAAGGGTATTGCTCATAACCTGAGGGAGAATCATCCACCTGCGGACATCGTCGTAGTAAAACTGCCCCTCAAAGGCAAGCTCGACACAACGTTCATTCCTTATCCTGTTGCGGAAATAGTCGGCCGTTGCCTGCCAGTTAGGATGAGCGTCAAAATTCGGCATTCCGCGCTTGCTCCTTATAAAGTTGGCTGCAGCAAGGGCGCTCATGCCTGCCCCCGGAGCAGAACCGTTCGGACCGTAAGCTTCATTGGCTGCTTCGGCATAGTCGAGGTAAAGCTCCGTCAGGCGGCAAAGCGCATCAGCCCAGATACCTCCGATGCCCTGCTGCTTGGTACTGTTACCTGCCCAGTGTTTTCTCAGGGCATAGCCGGTGTATGTTCTTCCAAGATATGCGGTTGTCAGCAGCTCGGAAGGTGTTGTTCCGTCATAATATATGTTTGCCTTGCCATTTGTCCATCCAGGAGCCGGACTGCCATTGTAAATAATGTCAGTATAAAAACGCGGATCGCGGTTTGCGAAAGGAGTCGTATCGTTGTATTCTCCTGCTGCATATGCCGCAGCTCTTTCTGCCTCGGTATTCAGTGGCCATCCGTTCTTTGTCTCATACTTGTCAACCCAGTTCTGTGTGGGATTTATCCCTGAGGCGGAAGTATGTGCCATAAAATGGCCGCCCCACATGGTTGCTATCATACCGCTTCCACCTCCCCAGTTCCAGGTCAGAGTCCCCAATGAAAGTGTCCAGATGCTCTCTTCGCAAACATGGGCACCGTAATAATTCAGATGGCGGTCGTTTCCGCTGGGATCAGAAAGAGGCAGCACTTCAACGCCGTTGGCTTCTGCAAGCTGTATGGCTTCCCAGGCGGCTACGGCAGCCTGCTGCCAGTCGGCAACACCATTCTTGTTGTTAAGAGGACTTGCTGCATAGAGCAGGACTCTTGCCTTGTATGCTTTGGCTGCCATCCCGTTAGGACGGTACATTTCGTAAGCATTATAGTCAAGAGATCCGACCGGATCGCGGCGTACTTTATTGCAAAGGTTGAAGAAATAGTAAGCGGAATCCAGATCCTCAACAATTTCATGCAGAAATTCATTCTTGGGCAGACGTGCGAGATCCCATGTTTCATCGAAAGGTCCCATAACATAGTCGAGGTAAGGGAAAGGTCCCCATAATCTGAAAAGTGTCCAGTGGTAGAAGGCCCTCATGAAATATGCCTGCCCCAGGAAATCGTTCTTTACATCCTGAGTGCAGTCCTGCACCCTGTCGACATTCCGCATTGCTATGTTGCAAACCCTGATATCATCGAAACAGGCTCCGAGCACCGGCCGCCTTGAACCGTCATAGCACAGCTTGCTGACTATAGTCTCTGACATGTTGCCGCTCTTCCATGCCTGTCCCTCCATATAGCGTCCCTGGTCGCAGGCATCCGTTGTGGAATTAATGCAGTACTTCTGGTCCCAGAGGTCCATCCACAGAGGGCAGCAGGTCTTATAATTCCATGTATTACGCCAGCCGTTGTTGTAGTACTTTCTGCCGTCGTAGACTGCATCGAAAAAGAGCCTGAAGTTCGCATATTTGGTAAATACAATATCCTCCGTAAGACCCGATTCAGGAGCCTTGTCGAGGTATTTCTCGAGGCATGAGGTGGTAAATACCATACTCACACCCAGTATTATAAACAGTATAAAATATTTTTTCATATCTACGGTCTTGAAGATTAAAATTGAACTTTAATTCCGCCTCTGAATGTTGTCATCTGAGGATAATATCCCTGGTAGAAGTTCGTGGCTTCAGGGTCACCTTCAATAAGTGGAGTGAAAGTCAACAGGTTGCTCCCCGAGATATATACCAGAAGATTTTCAATACCAATAGCTTTGTTCAGAGCTGCGGATTTAATATTGTAACCGAGGTAAACATCTTTCAACCTGAGGTATGAAGCGTTTCTGAAGTAACGGTCCTTGATGATTGTCTGATATCCCCTGTCAGCTTCTCCGCCACCCCATACGATGTTATCCTGGCTTGAGGATCCGCTGTAATGCATGGTTGCATGGGTGGCATCCTGGTTGGTGGGCGTCCAGTAATCAAGAGCTGATTTATGAACGCGCAGGTCGCCTTTGATAAACTCAACCTCAAATGCCTGGTTGTACTGAACATACTTTCCCTGGTTGCCGGAGAACAGGAAATTGAAATTCAGATTCTTCCATGCAAACCCTCCGGAGAATGAATAGGTGATGGGAGGATAGGTCAGACCGGGAATAGCGTGCTTGTCGAGAGTATTTACTGTTCCGTCAGCATTATAATCAAGGTACAGATAGTCTCCCACATATGTTTTAGTATAATCAATCGGAGATACATTATTATGTATATCATCAATGGTAGTATAATATCCTGTGCCTGTAAGCTCCACTCCGTTTATTTCAAGCCCTTCAAGGCTGTATTCAACGTTGAGCATTTCAGTAAGAGGTTTGCCTGCAAGCTTCATATGGTCGGGGAAAGCAGCCGGGTCGTCTTTGAATATAACCCTGTTCTCATTCCAGCCGAACACTCCTCTTACCCAGTATTCGAAGTTTGGCGAAGGACGCTTCCTGAATTCCAGTTCAGCTTCAATACCATGTTTCTTAACTTCGCCAAGGTTAATTTCCTTGAAGCTCTGCCCGATGAGCATGGTCGTGCTTTTCGGGGTAAGAAGCATCTTGTCGCGGTATTCATCAAATGCGTCCACAGTAAGTGAGATCAGGTTATTGAAGAGTCCGAGTTCGAAACCAATGTCTCTCTTGTGAGATCTCTCCCATTGTGCCATTGTATTGGCCATCATATCCTCGCGGATATAGCCCCCGTTGTCAGTGAAATATGAACTGGTATAAAGCCAGCGGCTCCTTGCATAATCACTGCCGACATATCCGTCGGAATATCTCAGCTTAAGCCTGTTCACCCAGGGAACGGCATTCCTGAAGAACTGTTCTTCCGACAGGACGTAACCTACGGCTACTGACGGGAATGTACCAAACCTATTGGCCGGAGCAAACCTTTCAGAACCTGTATATCCGATGTTGAACTCAAACAGGTATTTGCGGTTATAATCGTAGGTTGCTCTTCCAACCAGACCCTCGTTGTAGTACGGGAAATCTGTTCCCGAGTTTCTCTCCTGGCGGTTGAAAAGTCCCAGAAGGGTTATATTGTGTTTATTGAATGATCTGATGTAATCCACTTTTAACTCATAATACAGGTCGCTATAGTATCCTCCCTGCAGACCGCCCGTGTTCAGATCAAAGGGCGCCAGCTTGTATGTATCAGTACCTTCTGCAGGCTCCTGCCTGAACCATGGATTCTGGCCAACTACATCGGTTGGATCATCACCAATCCTGTTAAAGTATAATATATACATTGGGTAAGTTATCCCTCCAGTCTGCTGTCTGTTGACATAATAACTGCTGAGTGAGACTTTACCTCCGACCGAAAGCCCCTCAGTTATAAAATTGAGTTCCTGTCTGAGAACAAGGTCAGTGTAAAGTGTTGAGCCCAGATCCTTATTCATAGTACCTGATCTCAAAGAACGCAGGGGATTCCCTGTATATTCACCCACAGGATAGGCAAATCTGTCATTCGGTTCTTCATTCGGGTAATCAAGGTCGGGAACCATTTCCATAACCCAGGCGGGATAAAAGGCCGGCGCAGATATTCCACCGGTGGAGTAGAGATCTCTCCATGAGCCGCCGCCAAGGTTTCTCAGGTTCAGGATTCCCCCGACATTCATTGTGAGGATGGTTGATTTTGTAAGGTTAAAGTCGAGGTTGATCCTGTAGTTAAACTTATGATTGAAATATCTCTTGTCAAAAAATCCGTCTTTCGTGCCTACAAAGAAGTCTCCCGTATACTGGTATCCGAAGGAGAGGAAGTACTTTGCAAAATCGGTACCGCCATGTATATTGAGGTTTGCGTTGCTTACCGGAGCGAAATCCTCTGTGCACAGATCAAACCAGTTGACATCGGGATATTCGAGAGCCTTCAGAGGTGTGGATGGGTTCTTCCACTGCGATAGCTGGTACTCCGATTTCAGCAGCGAAAAGTCCTGCTTGTTCATTAAGGCAACATTGTACATCAGCATCGTGGTGTAGGCATCTATATGATCAGGCTTCCTTGTTGCTGTCTGAAGGCCATATGCTCCGTTAAAGTCCATTTTCGGCCTCCCGAGCACACCGCGCTTTGTTGTAACAACAATAACCCCATTGGCTCCTTTTGCACCGAACACAGCTGTTGCGGAAGCATCCTTAAGAACCGAGATCGTGTTGATCTCATTGGGGTCGATTGATGCAAAATCACGCTCAACGCCATCAACAAGAACAAGCGGTGCACTACCATTCCAGCTTGACAGGCCTCTCACATAAAGGTTTGCATTGTCATTACCGGGTTCTGCATCCTGCTGTATTGTCAGCACACCCGACAGCTTACCGGCAATGGCATTTGTAATCGTTACTTCCCCGGCCTGCATAAGTGTCTGGCTGTTTACCTGGGTGATAGCTCCTACAACGCTCTCTTTTTTCTGAGTACCGTACCCGACAACCACAACCTCCTGTATCTGGGTCACTTCCAGTGCCAGTGCAGTGATGACCGGTGTTCCCGGTACAGCAAGCACTTCCTGGGTTGTATAACCGATAAATGAGATCTGCAGGGTTACCTGATTCCTGCTCGAAACGGGTATCGTGAAATTACCGTCAACGTCGGTCAGAGCTCCAACTGTTGTGCCCTTTACCAGAACTGTCACTCCTACAAGGGCCTCACCTGTAGCAGCATCGGTGACCTTACCTGTAAGGGTCAGCTGCTGCAGTTCATCGGTACCACCGGATGTACCCGCAGCCATCGATACAGATGCAAGTGAGCATAATAGAAACAATATGCACAATTTCGTCATAATCAGTGGCTTGAACCACCGGCTCCTGACAAAATGCAACCGTTTTTCATTATTTTTTTCCATGCATTTATAAAAGTTTAAACATTAGTAATTGATTCTGTTTAATGATTTAATCGTGTAGGTTAACGGAATCTGAATTATCCCGGATTTCTCTGCTTTCTTCTGTTTTTCATGTTTTAGGTAGGTTAGTTATTAATAATATGGTAGTATTAGTTGTGTATTCCTGTCAAAGGAATAAGAGAATAAACCTCTTTTCGGAAGTATAAGCTTAAAATGTGCCCTGGGTCTTTATTCGTCATGTAAAAACAATCAAAATAAAATGTTCCCTAAAAAGCAGTACCAACTTTTTTGAGCTGATCAGGGTTATCAAATGCAGGATAAATGCTTCAGAAATACCAGGTTAGGAGTATTTGAGGTTAGGGTAGCATTTATACTGATAGCAATATTAGTAAATAAAAAATAAAAATGCAATACAAAATATTAATTTAACTTTTATGACTCGTCAAAAATTATCCTCATTCCCCGATGATAATATGTTCGGCTATTTCTGTCCTTCAGTCAACGTCCTGCGTCTTACCAGTTTCTTTCCAAATTTCAGAATGAACCATGTGATCAGTAAAACAATAACAACGGCTACAATTAACGGGATGAACAGTGACAGCACTGATGTTCCGAAAGCTGCAGCATGTTCACCGGTAGCTACAACAGCATTGCCTGTACCGGCTGTAAACTTTGAAGATGCCAGCCGGGTCATGACACTCCCTCCCTGAACCGCAGCGGCTGCGCCTCCACCAGCAATAAATCCCGTCACCCACTTCAACATCTCACTGTCAATCGGAAGAACGGAGGTAAGCAGCAGAGTCCCTGCCCCGATTGCCAGAGGAGTGGTTATGGTATCAAGAAGGTTGTCGACAAAAGGTATGTAGTATGCAAGGATCTCGACTGCGGTTGCGGTGCCAAAACAAAAGATCGCAGGCCATCCTGCCAGCCACTGAAATCCTTCCTGCACCGGGAAAATACCTGCTTTCGCAGCAATGCTGGCCACTAACATAGGCACGAATACCCTGAAACCGCAGCTGGCACTCAGACCAATACCTATCGCAACCGCAATAATTGCTTCCTTTTCCATTATCTCAGGTCTGTCTGTTAAAATCCCTTAAATTTAGTAATTTATTTCAACTTCCTTCGACCACCGTAGCTGTAGCGAAGGTGGTCTTCGGCCACCGTAGCTTACGATGAGATTCTTCAACCTTTTCAACCTTTTCAACCAGTTCAACAAGTTCAACCTCCTTCAACCTGTTAAACCTATTTCAACCATGGATTTGTAGTTCTTCCCGCTTTCACATATATTTATTGTCTCAACCTAAATCTGAGCTATCATGAAAAGATTCTGTACAATTCTTGGTGCTATTATAATGGTATCGGTTATAGCCAGCGGACAGAAGGTCCCGACAGGCAATCCGAAAGATTTCAAGGTAAAAACCTGTCTTCATTCCGTAAGCTACATGGGTGCATGGCGAGGGCAGGTTACGCTGACCGTCGATGAGTTTCTGGTAAAGGCAAAAGAACTTGGATTTGACGGTGTCATGCTGGCAGCAAAGCGGCCGCACGTTTCCCTTATTGACTATGATGATTCTGCCCGGCAAAAACTAAGGGCAAGGATAAAAGAGCTCGGACTGGAGCTTGTCTGTCTTGCAGGTTATACCGACTTTGTCGCCGGGGTCGACAAGGCCGGTATCCCGAATGTTGAGATACAGGCTGTCTATGTAGGTGAGCTGGCACGCCTTGCGCGCGACCTTGGTACGAATATGGTACGGGTCTTTACCGGCTATGAACGTTCCGATCTGCCCTATGACAGGCAATATGCCCTTGTTGTTGAAGGACTGCAGATGGCCGGGAAGATAGCAGCCAAATATGGCGTGACTATTGCTGTACAGAACCATCATGATATTGCCATTCATCACGAAACGATGAAATGGCTTCTCGATGAAGTCAATCTGCCAAATGTAAAAGCAGCCTTTGATTGCTGGTCCCCTACCCTCGAGGGTCTCTCATCTGAAGAAATAAAGCAGGCTATCCGCACTATGAAGCCCTATATAGTACACACAACTACAGCCGATTACAAAGAGCTTCCAAGGTATAAATATGAGATTACTCATACAAACTATGTCCCGCTTGTATCACAGATGAGAGCCGTTCCTATCGGCGAAGGATTCCTCGACTATAAATCCTTCATCAACACACTAAGGGAGATAGGGTATCAGGGTTATATAGCCTATGAAATGTGCGAGGTGCTCGAGGGCGGAGGTTCAGTTGAAAACCTGGACAGGACCGCGAAAAAGTTTCTCGAATACATAGATCAGTTCAGGTGAGAACGGCTACCGGTTAACGGCTACCGGCTACCGGCTTCCGGCTTAGAGAAGATCAAATTGAATAAAAGTCTGAAACTTAAAACCTGAAACCTGAAACCTGTAAGAAATATACATACCTCTTTTCAAAACAGATCACAAATGATTTCCAGGTATAATATTTTCATTCTTTTAATTATTCTCCTGCATTCTTGTAATCAAGCGGGATTCGAAAGTACGCTATCTGACCCCTCGCTTACCCTCTGGTACGACAAACCAGCATCAGTATGGGAGGAGGCTCTTCCGCTGGGAAATGGCAAAACGGGAGCTATGGTATTCGGAGGTATAAGCACTGAAAGATACCAGCTTAACGATCTCACACTATGGTCAGGTTTCCCGGGTGACACAAACAATCCTGACGGACCTGCAATTCTTAAAAAAACACGTGAAGCAGTCTTTGCAGGTGATTACCTGAAAGCAGGCGAGGAATGGAAGAAGATACATGGACCCTACAGTGCACGATACCTGCCTATGGGCGACTTATTCATCCGCATGGAACATACTGATACTCCGGGAACGGCATACAGGAGATCACTCAATATAAGCAAGGCTTTAAGCTCAGTCAAATACACTGCAGATAATAAAATCTATACCAGGGAATCATTTATCAGCTTTCCCGGTAAACTCCTTGTGATAAATCTCGGATGCAATAAAAAAAGGTCCGTTTCATTTAAAGCGGAAATAAAAAGCGATCTGAAATACTCTGTCGGGAAGGTTGATGAGAACACCCTGCTCCTGAAGGGTAAAGCTCCGTATCATGTTGCACATCGGGATAACGATCCCATACAGGTTGGCTATAATGATATTGACGGAGAAGGCACAAGCTTTGAGATCCGGCTCAGAATCATGTGTAAGGGAGGAACTGTGGAAGCGACAGGAAGCTCCCTGACTGTCGTAAATGCTGACCATGCAGTAATCCTTGTCGCCGGAGCCACATCCTATTCGGGTTTCGATAAGATGCCCGGACTAAAATGGAAGGATCCTTCCGATGAATCGGTATCAGTTATAGAATCAGCATCGCGGATTAAATATGACGACCTCAGGAGGTATCATGAAAGAGACTACACAAAGTTGTTTAACAGGGTAAGCCTGGATCTCGGGAGTGATCACGAAGCTGAATCCCTTCCCACAGACGACAGGCTCCTCAGGTTCAATTCCGGTAAGCCCGATCCGGGTCTGCAGGCTCTTTATTTCCAGTTTGGAAGATACCTTCTGATTTCCGGGTCACGTGATCAGGGCATACCTGTCAACCTCCAGGGAATCTGGAACTACCAGATACAGCCACCATGGGGAAGCAACTATACAACGAACATCAACACTGAAATGAATTACTGGCTTGCTGAAAATACTAACCTGTCAGAATGCCATCTGCCGCTCCTTAACTTCATTGAGAGCCTGGCAGAAAATGGTTCCGGAACAGCAAGAATATGCTTCGGGCTTGATGGCTGGTGTTGTTTTCACAACTCGGATATCTGGGCAAAAACCAGTCCTCCGGGCGGAGGCAGCTGGGATCCCCGCGGTTCGCCCCGCTGGTCATGCTGGCCGATGGCAGGCGCATGGTTCTGCCAGCACCTTTTCCGACATTATGAATATACCGGAGATACAGCATTCCTCCGCAATAAAGCCTGGCCTCTGATGAGAGGCGCGGCAGAATTTCTTCTGGGCTGGCTTGTCGAGGATAGCAACGGCTATCTGGTCACCAACCCCTCCACATCCCCTGAAAATGTTTTCAAAATTGACGGTAAAACATACGAGGTCAGCATGGCCACGACAATGGATATGGCTATTACCCGCGATCTGTTTCGCAACTGCCTGACCACACTGGATATCATTAATGAGGAACCGGAATTCAGGGCAAGGCTGGAAAAAGCTGTTTCCAGGCTGTACCCATACCATATAGGTCAATATGGCCAGCTTCAGGAGTGGTTCCTCGACCTTGACGATCCAAAAGATACCCACAGGCATATCTCGCAACTTTACGGATTATTTCCGGGTACTGAGATCAGCTTTCGGAGAACTCCTGACCTTGCTTCAGCATCAAAACGGACTCTGATACACAGGGGTGATATCAGCACAGGCTGGTCGATGGCATGGAAGATCAACTGGTGGGCCAGGCTTGGTGACGGTGATCATGCTATCAGGATACTAAAGGCAGGCCTGACATATATTGGTCCAAAGAATCCTGCATACAAGGGGGGCGGCACCTATCCCAACCTTTTCGACGGTCATCCTCCTTTCCAGATCGACGGTAACTTTGGAGGCACAGCAGGAATAGCCGAGATGATGCTGCAAAGTCATGATGGTTTCATTGCCCTGCTGCCTGCCTTACCTTCAGAATGGCCGAAAGGAAAAGTAAGGGGACTCAAGGCAAAAGGTAATTTCACTGTCGATATGGAATGGGAAAACGGGAACTTAACGAAAGCTGTAATCTATTCATTACTGGGAGGTAACTGCAGGATAGGTACTTCAACTCCTGTAAAAGTAAACGGAACAGGATCATCTGAAGCTGAGGGCCCCAATCCGAATCAATTCTTCAGGACTCCTCCGGAACCACCATATAAGAATAATAGTAAGGTATCACCGGGACCTGTGCCGGTGAAAAAAATGTATACCATTGATTTTATGACCGAAAAAGGGAAAAGATATACCCTCGTACCAGCATAGTATTTAACCAAACCTTATAAAACATGAAAAAAGTAATCTTTACACTGACACTTTTACTTTGGATAATGCAAGGCGCTTTTGCACAGAAAGTCCTCACCAGAGATGAACGCATGGTCTGGTGGCGTGAAGCCCGTTTCGGGATGTTCATCCACTGGGGCGTTTATGCCGTTCCTGCAGGTGAATGGAAAGGCCAGAGAATAGGCGGTATAGGTGAATGGATCATGAACCGTGGTAAAATTCCCGTGGCTGAATACCAGCAAATTGCCAGACAATTCAACCCTGTGAAATACGATCCCGATGCATGGGTCAGGATGGCAAGGGATGCAGGCATGAAATACATTGTCATCACCTCAAAGCATCACGATGGTTTCGCACTCTTCGAGACAAAGGCAAGTAAATGGAATGTAGTGGATGCAACACCTTATGGCAAAGATCTGCTTAAACCTCTGGCTGATGCATGCAGGAAATATGGGATCAGGCTGGGATTTTATTATTCCCAGGCGCAGGACTGGAACAATCCGGGCGGATCGGCAGCCCGGAGGCCAACACGGGAAGGCTGGGCAAATCCCGATTCAGCCAGGATAGATGCCTATACCAAAGCCCACAGAGGTCACTGGGATCCGGCGCAGGAGACAAAGACGTTTGCACAGTATATCGATGATGTGGCTGTCCCGCAGGTGAGGGAATTGCTGACAAATTACGGCGAGCTGGCAATCCTGTGGTGGGATACACCTACCGACATGACTGACGAAGCCGCAACAAAACTGCAGTCACTGCTCTCCCTGCAGCCTGCAATTATTACCAACGACCGCCTTAAAAGACCAAACTTCCCGGGCGATCACAAAACACCTGAACAGCGTATCCCCAACCTTGCCGACCTTGACGGCACCGACTGGGAAACCTGCATGACAATGAACGGGACCTGGGGATATAAGTACTATGATCATAATTACAAGACACCCCAGACACTTATCCGTCATCTCCTTGATATCGCATCAAAAGGAGGTAATTTTCTGCTGAATGTAGGCCCGACAGCAGAAGGGGAATTCCCGCCGGAATCTGTCGATATACTGGCAAAAATGGGTCAGTGGATGAAGGTCAATGGTGAAGCGGTCTATGGCACCAAAGCCAGTCCCTGGGGACTCTTCACTTGGGGCCGTTGTACGACCAGGGAGACACCAAAGGGAACAACATTGTATTTTTCCGTCTTTGACTGGCCGGCTGATGACAGGCTGGTTATTCCCGGATTTAACAACAACCTGATCTCTGCAAAGCTTCTTGCAGGCGGCACGAGGCTTAAGGCATCAGTCACAAAAGCCGGCGTCCTTACAATTGATCTTCCGCCTGATGCTCCCGACCCGGCAGCTACGGTAATTAAGGTTGAAGTAAAAGGAAGAATCGATGGCAGATCTATGACCAAATAAAGGTATTAAGAAGTAAGAACAAAGAACAAACGAAGCAAAAATTTCATCAACGTAGTTGCAACGTAGACAGCAACGTAGGCAGCAACGTAGGCAGCAACGTTGCTGAAACATTGCAGTAAGTTAATCTCATCTGTTAATTAATTTGAAAATGAAAACCTCATCCTTTCTTTCTGCGCTAACTTTAATAATACTGATCCCTGTAATATTCATCTCTGCTTCCTCTCCAGACAGCAGAATTGACCTTTCCGGTCCCGATGGAAAAATACACTTCCTGCTTTTTTCTGATAATGACCGGCTGGCTTTTTCTGTTACACTGAACAACAATTCTGTGGTTGAAAAGTCTCCTCTCCTGATGTCAATAAATGAAGAAATCATTACAGATAATGTCAGGATGGGGAAGGTCAGCAGATCGCGACTAAACGAAACCTATCCATGGTATGGTCTCCATTCTGCAGCTGTTAATAACTATAACAGTACAACAATAACAATTAAGAACAGGAGGTTAAAATTGCAATATAAGCTGGAAGTAAGGGTTTTCGACGATGCTGCCAGTTTCAGGTTCATAGTCCCCGGTGGTGAAAACTCATCGGGGATGCCTGACGAGTCTACTCAGTTTAAGCTGCCTGAACAAAGCCTGGTATGGTATCACGATCTTTACATGCATTACGAAGGCGTCCACTCCAAAAAGCTGATCGATACAATTCCTGCAGGTCAATGGGCTGCTCCTCCCCTAACAGTTAAACTTCCGGGAAATGCCGGTTATGCAGCTATTACTGAAGCCTGCCTGACGGGCTATGCAGGAATGGCTCTGCAAAGTGACGGGGAAAATGGCTTTACGATCAGGCTTGGCCATTCCCATCCGGCTTCATACCCCTATGTTCTGAGATATACAAAAGAGGATGTAGAAAGACTTTCGAAAATTGCAGTAGTCAGAGGTACAATCACAACTCCCTGGAGGGTTGTGATGGCCGGAAAAGACCTCAACACCCTGGTAAATTGCGATGTCCTTCATAATCTTTGTCCGGCGCCCGACAGAGCGCTTTTCCCTGAGGGAATAAAGACAGAATGGATACAACCGGGACGTGCTGTATGGAGATACCTGGACGGCGGAGGTGAGACAACCCTGAAAAATATGAAGGAGTTCTCGAGGCTCGCATCAGAACTCGGATTTGAATACAATGTGCTGGAAGGATTCTGGAGCCGTT
>JADDYF010000153.1 GCA_015712185.1 Bacteroidales bacterium | reverse complement strand
TCCACCGGATCTCATTATCAGTCTTCGCTAACTTTGATTCATAAACCGGTGTGAAGAACCTCGCCACCCGTTCGACACCCATCCCTGCATCCTTTCGCTCGTCGGCGGGAACATATTTAATCTGGGAATGGAGAGGCGACAGACCGAATATCGCTGTTGAAATAACTACAACTGCATATCTGTTAAAATGAGGAACAAGGGTCAGGTAATTCCGGATCATAATAAATCTATTTAGTAAACTTCAGTTCTTTATCGCGAAGCTGATATGATACCTCACGCAACTTCCTGGAAGAATCTTGGGGAGCATCAAGATTATACAGCTTATTCGTATCCTTCACATCTCAATGGTATCAAATCCTGTCGTCGGTCGCCGGTCGCCGGTAGCCGGATATTCATCCCCTCCAGGGTCTTACACGTGTGACCTTAGCCAGTGAATCAAGTACTATGTTACAATCCTCCACCACCTGGAAATCGTACATACCCACACAGATGAAGTCGGCGCCGTTGTCGAATGCATACCTGACACCATCTTTTGGCTGGATGGCTCCGGCTGCCAGGATCTTATATCCTATCCATGGCTGTTCGAGCTTATTCATAAAATCGATGGTTTCCTGAGGTGTGAAATCAAACATATTATCTTTAAAACCATCATCCACCGTTGTCTGACGTTCGAGGTCAACTTTTGCCGACCAGTAATTGTGGTGATGAATTGTTTTAACCCAGTAATCAGGCTTTAGACCTCTTTCCACACAGGCCTTGATAGTTTCGATCCTGTGTGCTCCTATACCTGCAGGCACTCCATAGCTTCGGATCATTTCAAGATATTTTGCAATCTCATCAATTTTACCATCGTAAGCAAACCGGTCAGCAGAACCGCCATGGACATAGACTGAACAGGCACCGCCTTCAACTGATTTTATAATCGACTCCTCTGAGGCTCCGCCATCGGAGATAAATTTTATCTTTCCATCTGTCTCCTGCCAGTATTTATTGATGATCCTGCAAAGTGACGGATTGGTGAGTATGGCATTGATACCGCATTTTTCCGCGAGCTGCATAGTCATCATTACCTTTTCGTCGGTGTGGTATGCTTTCACCAGCTTATCGGTGTAAATTAGATCTCGTGCATGCGACCAGCCGCCGATCAGATTTCCGCCCATGATAAGCCTGCTTAGCTCGATATCACCCAGCTTCCCTTTTGGTACTTGTCCTTTAAGGTCACTGAGAGAAGAGAAGGTGAAGGTTTTCAGGGTTGCGCTCGAGATGGCGTCTGCCTTACCTGTCAGGAACTTCCGTTCATAGCTGTCCCATTTTCTCTTCCTGTAAACAGCGTAGGCAAAGGCTCCCAGGAGGGGGAGGGATATCAGATCACGCAGTATTTCACGGCGTTGAAGAATAACGCCTTCTTTTTTAACCGGCGGAACAGGGGCATGTGGTTTTTCTTCCTTCCATCTTTTGATCAGACGGTCTATTCCGAAGAAATATTCCGTTGGCACTGCGGCAAATACCAGAAGCAGTGTGAACTCAATAAGATTCTTGTTAACAAATAAATAGCTGCCTTCGGCAATTGATCCGAATGTATGACCGGGAATAGGGGGGTAAGCTATAAAATAAAACAGCAGTAACAGAGCCCCGGCTATCGAAGACCATCGGATCAGCAATCCTGTAAACAACGAGAGTCCTATCAATATTAAGCCCCAGATGTTCAAAAGGTCTATAGTCCTCATTAGTCCAGGGGCATCAGCCATCCGGTGGAAGAGATCGGAGAAGATCCAGTTGGACCCCATAAGGTACATCTTTGAACTCCATCCTGTTGTAAGTAGCTTGGCAATACCTTCATAAAGAAAATGCCACCCCACGAGTATCCTTAATCCTGTAAATAAATAGTTCAAGTATTTTTTCATGTTTTCTCTGTAATTAACCAATCCGGGACTCAAAACTTACCTTATCACCTTTGTTGTTCCACCTTTCTCAAGCAACAGATCTACTGGTTTGTCTGTCTTCCACTAACCACGTGTGAAATGAGGTGCTATTGCACTCCACAGGGCAGCCTGGCCAGGCCAGGGCCGGTCAGAACTGTGAATTTTAAAAAGTTTATGCGGGTCTTTTTCAAATAAACGCTGGTTAAGGTTTAATTATGTAAAGCAAATAAATTTCCGGCAATTTATGTAAAAAACGGTACAACGGTGCAATGGTACAGCGGAGCAACGGTGCAATGGTAAAACGGTTCAGCGGTTCAACGGTTCAACGGTTCAACGGTTCAACGGTTCAACGGTTCAACGGTTCAACGTTTCAACCCTTCAACCCTTCAACCTTTCAACCCTTCAACCCTTCAACCCTTCAACCCTTTTAACTTATAATAACGGATAGTGAACAGATCAGAAACCGTTTATAATCTCAAAGGCTGGCAGCAGGTGCCATTGAGATCCGAAAGGGTACTTTCCGTAACAGAGCCTGTATCCTGCCTGGAATTGCCACCTGGTCCTGAGTGTCCATGTCAGAACACCTTTGTTCTCAGCGAAGATATTTTCATCATCGCCGGGGATAATAAAACATTCCGCACCGATCTGTCCGCCAACCGAGGAAAATAATTTTCCACGGAATTCAAATCCCGTATTAATTACCGGGCTGTGATAATATGCAGCAAGCCTCGGATAAATGACCGGCAGGTCGATAGTGCTGTTTTCTTCAACCGGTCCTGTTCTGAGAGCAAAGAGGATCGCGGCATTACCTGTAACCATGGCTGAGGGACCAAGTTTTGCTGATACGAGCAATCCATTCGATATGGAGATCATTTGAGGAAAATCAAATTCCGGCGAGATCATACCACCGATACCCTTTCTGCTGATCAGATCCAACAATAAAGTCGGGTAATTGATCTGGTGCTCTGATGCAAGGATCAATCCATCCTTTCCTGACCAGCGATATTTTACCCTTACCTGCGGCATCAGCCAGACCATCAGGGGATGGGCAGAAATCTCAAGCCGGTCTGTCAGACCATAGCTCGAAAGACCGAACAGCTTTATTTCGAATCTGTTATCGGGAAGAGTCAGAGCAGTTCCACCCGTCCAGTATTCCGGTGCAGGCAGTCTCTGGGAGAGCGCGGATAAAGATGTAAGAATAGCAATTATAAATAGAAAAAGTTTTTTGTTATTCATTGCAGATCTGATTAGTACACTTATTTTTTAATTTTTGGCAGGATGAAGACCCCTGTAACCGGAGCATGGTCAGACTGTTCAAGAGCATACTGCCGGGCCATGCCTGAGTTATCCACCCACTGATAATTTGTGAAAAGGTAATCCAGAGTCCTGTCCCAGGTATGGCCGGGACGAACGGTATGTGTAAAATAGAGAGGCTGGTTAAGAAGGTATTTATCCAGCGGTATTGCACAATTGTAGTTATTGTATAAATCTGTCAGCCACCCTTTCTCAGGAGTATAATTTGATCCTTCCTTGTGCATGGGATCGTCACTGGTATTATGGTAGGATTCACCCGGACACATATCTTCAAGGCAGTAATCTGTCAGATCAGAACCCGGTGGCAGTGTATTTAGGTCGCCGCCGGCTATAAACCAGGCTCCTGCATCGTGTACATTATCCAGCTCCTGGTTGAATCTGATAATATGGTTCCTCTTGGTGGAGTCAGTGGCAAAGGCTGATGAATGTGCATTCAGAACATAAAAGTCCTGAACACCGGGTATTTCAATCTTACCTTTTACAATACAGCAGCGCTCATAGAAATACCTCGTAAGAGCATCCTGGTCCCCTCTCAGCTCGAGATGGATTCTCTTTGCATCTGTTATTTTCCACCGCGAAAGTATTGCATTGACCTCGTGCAGACGTCCCAGCCCGTCGCTTGGAATGAATTGTGTTTTCCACTGGTAACCATAGACGGCATGTTTGAGGTAAGTATGATCCAGGATCCACTTCAGCTGGTCAACATAGGCCGAGCGCAGTGAATTGACATCAACCTCCTGAAGGAGAAGGATATCGGGTTTTAGTTCATTGATTACCTCAACGATCCCCGCCATGCCATCAATAATCTCCTCCTCAGAAAATACAACCCTGCTGCCGCAGGCATCACCAAACCACGGAAGACGTCCTATACCAAAACGTATGTTCCATGTCATCACTTTTATCGTATTGAAAGTATCGGGAGGAGGGTTAAGATCTTCTGAGTCCATATATTCTGCATCTGTGACATCGGGCCATCCTGTAGCAAGAGGCTCGCACGAATCAACCAGAAGCATAATTAAAACCAACGGAAGAGCGCATGTCAGAATAAGCCACTCCCTTTTTTTAGGTCTAAGCATTTGAGTATTTTTTAAATGTCAGAATAACAAAACAAAAAACCTTATCTGGAATCTAAGTTATAAAATGCATTCGTTACAATTATAA
>JADDYF010000146.1 GCA_015712185.1 Bacteroidales bacterium | reverse complement strand
GTATACAAAACCAACGCCAAGAAAGAATCCGAGAGGCCACAGGGACCAGGACCTGGGAAATGAAATGAGCAGCAATGCTGCTAATAAAAACAAAAAACCTGCGCAGGTAAGTTTATCATATAGTCTGGTAGACATTCAATATTTTATTAAAGATCTGAAGCGAATTATATTTGTCTCTCACAAGGTATAGGCCGTTATCTCCAAGCTTCTTACGCAATACTTCATCATATGCAAGCCGTAGAATTGCATTCTCAAGCGCTGGTATATCCCGGGGAGTAACAATCAAGCCGTTGAGATTATCAGTTACTGCATCCCTGGCACCAGGAACATCCGTCGTAATTACTGCCACCCTCATAGCCATAGCCTCGAGAACAGACCTGGGGAATCCTTCCCTGTATGTAGGCAACACAAAGATGTCGGTAATATAAAGTAATTCCCTTATTTCATTAATCTCTCCCAGATAAGTTACTACGTTGTTTTTAGTAAATTTTCCTAAATGTTCAGGAGATATACATGAAGGATTATTGATATCAAACATGCCCGCAATGACAAATCTAAATCTTGTACTTTGCCGTGAAATGTTACCAGCTGCTGTCAGAAATTCAAGAATTCCTTTTTCCAAAAGAAGCCTGCCTGTAAATGTTACCACAACTTCTCCCGGCTTAAACGAAATCTTATTCATTAAACGTGAAACATGGACCGGATCTGCCTTTGACCTGCTAAACTTATCCTGATCTATTCCACTCCCCTCGATCATAATAAGTTTCCCTGATGCGTACAGCAACTTTGACACTATTTTCAGATCTGTACTGTTTTGTACGATAATTTTATCTGAAAAGAAAGAGCTGATCTGGTATAAAAATAAGATTGTAAGTCTGTAAAAAAATGCGGTGAAGGATTTGCCCGAGAAAGCAAACCCTAATCCTGTAATATGATTAATGATCTTTATTTTCTTATTAAACAGAAAAGCAAGACTGGTTATTATATTTGGCTGAAGCCTGAAAGAATGAATTATCGAAAAACTGAACTCTTTCTGGTAGTACTTTACTTTTCTCAAAGACCCAATAAATGAAACCGGACTCAACGTATTCTTCTTAAGTCGGTAGGTCAGTACTTTTACCCCGGATTCTTTTACCCTTTCACAATATTTATCATCGGGGATAATTGTATATACTTCATATCCTTTTTGTTCAAGAAACTTCACAAGAGGGACCCTGAAGTTCAGGAAATCCAAACCAAAATTTTCAACAAGTGCAATTCTTGTTCTCATTTATGCAAATAGCATTTCCGGTACCATATTTCAAGAGCCATCATATACCATAACATTTTAGCTCTTTTTTCAGATGCAACACGGGCTTTGTTTTCCAGAAGATCTTTAATGAATTGTTTATGCACAAACTCTTCTGAAAAAGTTGTTCCCGACAAATAATCATTTACCATATCCCTGAGATCTGATTCCATCCATTTTTTGAGAGGAACTTCAAATCCCCTTTTTGGCTGGATCACTATTTCAGCTGGCAGATGCTTCTTTGCAAGCTCTCTGAGTATATATTTGGTAGTCAATCCCTTTATTTTGAATTTGTCATCCAGCGATGTTGCAAATTCCAGAATATCCCTGCTCAGAAAAGGTGACCGGCCTTCCATGGAGTTTGCCATTGTGGCAATATCCATTTTCACGAGAAAGTCATCCGGTAACTGATACTGAAAATCGACACACATAATTTTCTGCAATCCTGAAAGCTGTGAAGCATTTACAGTTTCTATAAAGGCATTCAAATCGTTAAATGGATTTTCGGTGTATACGAGCATGTTTTCATAACCTTCAAATGTATCGACCGTTGATGACAGATAACAATGGAGAGGATCCTTTCCTGCAAGTTCAGATAAACGGTACAGGTAGTTGTATTTGCTTTGCTTTTCATCAGGGAATGGCAGAACAGAGGAAACTTTACTGAAAAAATTTCTGATTGAACTTTTGGCTGAGAAAAAATCGTACCATGCAAACGGCACATACCTTCTGTAACCTCCAAAGATTTCATCGGCCCCGTCTCCGTTAAGAATAACTGTCAGATATTTTTTTGCTTCCCTGCTGACATAATAGGATGGTATCGCCGAACTGTCTCCAAATGGTTCCCCGAACTTTGACAGAATATTTTCAATATCTGTGGATAGCTGGCTGAAAGCAATTCTTATCAGGTTATGTTCAGTGCCGTATTTACTGGAAACCAGTTCAGCAAGTTTTGACTCATCATATTCTCCATCGAATGCCACTGTAAATGTCTTCAGCTTTGAAACGTTTCTGCTGGCGAAGGCGGTGATAAGTCCACTATCAATGCCTCCGCTCAGAAACGCACCAACTTCCAGATCCGAACTTGATAATCTGACAGATACACTTCTGTTCAGCAAGGCATCAAGTATCTCAAGGCTATCCTTGAGATTCCTTTTGACCGGCTTTTGATAAAAATCGAGTACAGACCACCATTTCCCGTGCTCCAGATGAAGATTAACTGTATCGACAGTCATAAAACTCCCTGCTTCGAGTTCATATATATCTTTATAAGGGGTGGAGCTGCCAGTGAAGCAATATCTGAGGTACTGATTGATATTCTGGTAATTAATCCCGAATTTGCCGATACTGCTAAGGGTATTAAGTTCGCTGCTGAAAGCTAATTTCCCGTCCCTGCAAAAATAATATAAAGGTTTTTTCCCTGCTCTGTCCCTGGCAAGTAAAAGTGTTCGTTTCCTTTCATCGAAAATTGCGAAAGCAAACATACCATCAATCTCATGAAGTGATTTCAAGCCATCTTTTTCATACAATTTGATAAAAGTTTCCGCATCAGAATTTGTAGTGCATTTCAGGTTGTGTTTTTTCCTGAGTTCGATATGATTGTAAATTTCTCCGTTGAGTATCAAGGTTAATCCATTGTACCGATATGGTTGTTTCCCGAATACGAGATCCTGGATGCTTAATCTTGTATGCAGAAGGCTGACATTATTAAAGAAAACATGTCCCTGGTCATCTGGTCCACGATGACTCAGCAGCGGGAGTGCTTTTATAAGGACTTCCTTTTCAATATTTAAGCCTCCAAGAATACCACACATAGTTAATGGAGTGATGATTTAATTATATTGAGATATTGTTCGGTAACTGATTCAAGTGAATATTTTTCCCTGAATTTAGTATAGCCTCTTTGTCCCATCAACATCGCCTCTTCAGGATTCCTCAGCAGGTATGAAACTGCATTCATCCATTCGTCAAAGTCTGAAGCAAGAAATCCGGTTACGGCGTTATCCACCATTTCCCTGTTTATTCCAACCGGGCTGGCAATAACCGGCAGGCTGCATGCCATATATTGAATCAGCTTGAAGCCGCATTTACTTTGTGACCACAGGTCGTCTTCGAGGGGCATTATACCGACTGAAAATTTCTTGATCTCTGAGATTTCCGAGTCCTCGCTCCACTCAATCCAGTTAATATCAATGCCATTAAAATGATATTTCAACTTCTCATCAAATCCAATCAGGTTAATCTGAATACCGTTGCTGTCAAGAGCTCTGAATAAACCGGAAAAAGGAATCAGATATTTACTGGATGAAGGGGATCCGTTCCAGCCCAGTATAAACCTGTCTTTCTTTTCAGGAGCAGGTACTCTGTCAAATTTGAAACGGCTGACTACAGTTGGAACATTATGAACATTGTCATTAAATTTTTTTGCATATTCATAAAGATATTTGTTTCCGGTTATAACATTTCCGGCATATTGAATTACTTTTTCAATTTTTCCGGGGAATATTACTCTGACCAGCCAGTTTTTATTCTCCTGATATTTTAAATATACAGCATCGTCATAGTCGACAATATAGTTTATTTTTAATAGCTTGAGAAGCCTCTCAAAAACAGCAGGGAAATAAGGCAGGAGTTCGTATTCAATAACAACCTGATCATAACCAGGTATTGTAAAAAGTACAATTAATCTCCTTAAATAGCTGAAAATCACATTTAAGAAACTTTTACTTCCAGACGAGTAAAATTGCTTAATATATTTACCGGTGAAAAAGGGGCTTACTCTGAATTTTATGTTGTGCGATTCAATTATATCGAAATACTGGTAAAACCTGTATCGCGAACTCGGACCAGATTTCCCGTATCTTGGCAGAAACAATATCTTCATTTGCCCGTTAACAGCCATCCCCATAAAAGCAAATAACCCTTAATTGTACTTAATGCATCGCCCAAACTCCGTTTTACAAAAAGAGAATATAAGACACGTGTTAATGGTTCAGGGAAAATAGTTAAAAGTGTTATAAAAAATGATTCAATCCGGCTTAAATGTTTTCGTGCATATTTTATTCTGCTCGAAAGAGAATAAAATAGTCTCCTGTCTTTTACTGAGTTTGATGTACCACATCCTGTATGAATAATTTTAACATCATTCAGGTAGAAAGACTTCTTGCCCAGTGTAAGAAGTCTTTTTGCCAGATCCATATCTTCAAAAAACAGGAAAAATCGCTCATCAAATCCACCCAGCAGGGTAAAATCGCTCCGACGCATAAGCATGAAAGAGCCCATTACCTGGTCTACAACCATAGATTTATTATGATCCCAGTCAACCATGATAGTACCGGATTTAATTTTGCCTGGAAATAATTTTGACAAACCTAAAATATCATTTAGCAGGAACCTCAGTCGCAGGAACCGGGAACAACTAGGGATTAAATCACCATTTTCCGACTCCTGCCTGACTCCTGCTATTCCTGTCTCTGGAGAGGAAGAAAGAAAAAGGATTGCAGATTCCAAAGAAGTTGAGCTTACAATTGTATCAGGATTAAGAAATAATAGAAAATCAGAGTCAGAGCCACCTGCAGCAAGATTACATGCTTTGGCAAAACCAAGATTAGATTCGGATTTTATCACTGTTTCCCGGTTCTTCAGGGGAAGGTTCTGTGTTGAACCGTCATCGGAGTTATTGTCGACAATAATAATCTTAAAATCAATCTCTGACTGCGGTTGATAAATTGAGCGTATACATCGTTCAAGTAAAGGACCCGAATTCCAGTTCACAATTATTATATCAAGTAACATGATCTTTTCCGCTTACATAATTTCTAAAGAGATTCAAAATAACCAAGCTATAAAATCATAACTGGTCAAAACGACAATGCTGAAAAATAAATTTCTGCAGGGAAAAATCATAGGAGGTAAAATCAGATTTGAATAGATAAGTATCATTTTATAAGAGCAACTTTACTTTTAATAGATTGAACAAGTTTAAATACTAAACTGCCACAATTAATTGTCAACAATAAATAACAGATATAATTTAATTCAGGTAATTTTATAAATGCCGGATCATTAAAATTCCAGCTAATAGTTATTTGTTAAAGATTATAATGAATTTCTCAAGCCTTTCCTGTCCTGTGCTTTTTAGACCAAACACTTTATAAATTAAATAATTCTGGTAAGGATTATATGCAATTCCTTGTTGCATTTCAAAAAAGTATATTCTTCCGAAGAAAACAGAAAAAGAAACAATCATAAAAAATACTAAGAACCTGTTTAGCTTATTCTTATAAACATCCAGAAAGTAGGTAAAGAGAACTATATTCCCCACTGTGAAATATAACCGAAACCTGCTGCTAAATTCATTTAACTCCCATGTAAAATAATAGAAGAACAGACTGATTACATACATATTTAAAAATATGTTGAACATCTTATTTTGTTCTAACTTTTTCCTTTCGATTATACAAAAAATAAATACAAGGAAATTAAATAAGAATCCAAATCCGAAAATGCGTGGACCACTAAGGTTGCTGTAAGCATATATTCTATTTGTTATTGCCTCTATCTGGATAAGTTCAGATATTCCTTTTAAAAAGGGAATAATCCAGGTGATCTTAAAGACAGATATAAATAATCCAGCTATAATAACAGAAAGCAGCACCCAGTTATTAAATTTAATCTTCAGTATAAAATATATTGGTATTAACAGTAATGAAGTGATATGAAACATTGAAGCAATAAGTATTGTTACGAAATATTTTAAAAAATGCCTCCCCGTTATGTACTTTATTGATAATAAGAAAATATTCAAAGCAATGCATTGACGAATCCCGCTCATATCCAGGATAAAATAAATAGTTCCGAAATAAATTAGAAGGCTAATAAAAATATGATCAGAATATCGTTTAACAGAATTAAACAGCATTAGATTGGTTGAAAATGCTATAATCAAAAATAACCATTGGACATTGTCAGTAAAAGTTCTTAATACTGAATTTAGCAATGTGTATCCGAATTCATATTGGTCATAAAAATGAAAAGTAACCGCATTTTTAAGGACTTTACCTATACTTTCCGAATCAACAAAAAATTTCGTATAACCCGGCCAGTCGACTCCTGTTTCATATCTTAATCCAGCAACAAGCCAAAAAATCAAAAACAAGATAAAGAATGATAAATCTCGACTTTGATTATTCAGTCTTTTATCATAATCAAGAGAAGCAAAGAATAGTATAATACAAAAGATAATAAAATAAAACATTATTCTAAATTCTTTTTGCTCAATTCAGTCCATGTTGACGTGGTCCTGGCATTCCGTATGTAAAATATATCTTCTTCTGACATATTCCTGCTATTAACATACCAGGGTAAATGTTCTGCTTCATATGGGAATTTAGTTCTAAACATTGTGACATAAGAATTAGCTCCATCTCTCGCCCTTGGTCTGTATAATGCAAAAGTGGTATCAATTGGTGCTTTAAATAGAATATCATCTACTGTATGACCAAAAAACTGTTTTTCCCAATGCAATACTTCATTTTTAAAATCGTATTGATCAGGGATGTTATCAATTCTTAGCGAAAATCCAACCTTTCTCGCAAACTTATGCTTTCTCAAAACTTTCAAAAATATTTCCATGAAATCATCAGGGCATTCTTTAACCGGCACAACATCAGAATCTGTATAAACATAAAAATCATTAATAAATTTTTTGTAGATATCGGATTGCCACAGTGCAAAAGGTCCCATATTTTTCCCGAGCCGAAAAATATGATAAGGGCATTTATTGTAAAACTCTAATAAAGGAGGATAGGTTGATGCGTTGTCAATTATATATATATTTAAATAATTTCTCTGCTCTAAAGCTTCTATCAGAATTTTAAGATATGTAAATCGGTTAAAATTATTTATAATTATGGGGATTTCTTTAGGATCCTTAATTTTTGACGGGAAAAGAACCTCCAGCAAATAATAATATCTGGTGAAGAACCAATAATATATAGGCCTGACAATATTTTTAAGTACCCCGAAGTTTATCGCCATTTCTTATTATGTTCAAAATGTTTTCATTCTCATTTAGGATCTTAATTACTAAAGAAGTAGCTTCTTTAATATCTTTTACATCATGAAAAATCCAGTTCTTCTTACTGTTTCTGGCAGCTCTTAATTGTCTGCCAAAGTATCCAGAAAGGTATTTCAGTATCACAAAGAGAAAGATAAATAACAGTTTCATAAATTGTAAACTGCCGGTCCCCCTTTTCTTTAAGTGCAAATAAGTTTGAGTTATAAAATATTTGAATTTATCTGTATTCCTGAGAATGTTCTTTACGAGGAACAGGTCTGTATTAAATTCTTTTCGCAGATCTTCACGTCCCATATCCGCAGCAGCTTTTAAAGCCGTCTCTGCCCAAATAGTTTCCAGACTATAAATTTCAGGCATTAAACTATCCCAAACGTAATTACCCCTATCTCTGAAATGAGGTGCATCTTTTATATTTCCGGAATGCTGTTTATTTATGCTTGCTACAGTTGTACTTGCTTTACATGCTCCCGCTATCGTTAGTGGAATATCAATTAAAACATGAGAATTGACAACGCATGATAATGTTATTGCAGCATA
>JADDYF010000138.1 GCA_015712185.1 Bacteroidales bacterium | reverse complement strand
GGGTAACCGGTGTTCTTCGGGTGATCAAAAACCACCATGGTTGTCAAAACATTATCCCTGGTACCTGAAAGCATTACCCAGTCGTTCCTCGAACTCCAGACTTTATCGCCTTTAAGCCCTGAACTTGAGGTGTACATACCTGTCACACCGGTGTTATCGGTAGCTTTTACAGTGGTGGGATTTCCCTTCTCATCAGTGAATATCAGCGATTCGTTTGATGGCATCTCAAATGCCCGGTCGACCCTGATTGCAAACATGCCTTCCTTGTTATCAGTGAATGTTACGGTGCCGTTTGCCGCGGTGAGGATTGAAATATGATCTACTGTCCTCGAATTCTTATCGGCAGAGAAGATGTATTTTGTGTTCTCAACAAGCAGAGTATTCTCCTTATTGTCTTTCCAGTCGGAAATTACTTCTAGAGTATTCTTCTTGGCTTTTACAATTTCCCTGACAACAATATGACCGTATGAGTCTTTCCTGTTTGCAGGAATGGCTGAGGAATTGTTCCAGAAATCAAGACCATTGACATTTCCATGATTGAACCATAAGCCAATGTGATGCGGGTGATCAACGCGTTCCCCTTTTCTTGGTTCTATGGGAAATCCCCTGGTAATGATAGTTCCGCTTGGCGCAATTACAGGAAAGAGAAACGGTTTCTCCATATTTGAAGGGTAACGGTATGATGTAAAGAGCTTACCGTCAACCATAACATCAACCATTTGTTTATCGTCTGCCCTGACAAGCTTTATTTTGGACTTTTTCTGGGCATTTATTTCAGCAGCTGTTGAAAAGATCAAAACAACTGCCAGAAAAAACACATATATTATTCTGTTCTTATCGTCAGTTCTCATAGTAAACAGGTTTTAATATTGAAATACTTTACCGCCGGCTAGAACTTCCTGTTTTGCCTCATCAAAGGAGGCCTTCTCGCCTGTTCTGAGTGCTGCTGTGCACATAATGCATGCGATTGAATGATTATAACCTGCCACGACGTCGGCATTCGGTTTCTTGCGGTCCCGGACACATTGCATCCAGTTCTTCATGTGGGCTGTGGTCATCGGATCTCCACCGGTATCGGCACCGGTCTCTATTCTCATGCCGGGCAGATCGAAAGGTTCAAGCAAGTTGGCTTTAAGTCCCATTGCTTTTGCTTCCCTCTCGGTGAGACCACCTTCGGATGTCACCTTGTTGGTATCAAGATTGAGCATTCCTCCGTTCGAATAATAAAGCTCTTTTGTGCCTCCTGCCGAATTGGTGAACCTCGAAGAATAGACGACCTGGAAAGCCATATCAGGATTTGCAGGGTCGACGTATTCCATCACTGCAGTCATAGTATCAAAGTTACTCCGGCCGTCCTTCCACTGGTATATGCCTCCGTTTGCTGCAACGGTTCGTGGGTGTGCGATTCCGGTGAACCAGTGAACAGTGTCGATCTGGTGAGCCATCCACTGTCCGGGTATACCTGAGGAGTATGGCCAGAACAACCTGAATTCAAGATATTTCCTCGGATCAAATGATGCCGGGGGACGGTTGAGCTGATATCTTTTCCAGTCGGTGTCCGCCTCTTTCAGAAGAGGAACAACACCTGGTCTTCTCCACCTGCCGGGCTGGTTCACATTCCAGGTCATCTCAACAATAACTATCTTCCCGAATTTGCCGGATTTTATATACTCGTTGGCTGCTATATAATTCGGGGCGCTTCGCCGCTGCGAGCCCATCTGGACAATTTTACCTGTCTTCTCAACGGCTTTCCTTGCCACGCGTGCATCTGCCATTGTTTCGGCAAAAGGTTTTTCGACGTATGCGTCACGGCCTGCCTCGACGGCTTCGGCACAATGTAATGCATGCTGGAAGTCGGCCGTACTGATAATTACAGCATCTGTATCCTTATCGCTGTAAAGCTCATCGTTGTTTCGTGCCAGCCTGAGGGTAATTCCCCTTCCTTTGAAATACTTATCTGCATCTTCTCTCCTCAGGCTCCATATATCGGATAGTGCAGTGAACTCAAAATTCATTTCCTTCGAAAGTGCCATAAAGGATGGCAGCAGGGATCCCCTGAAACGGTCTGAATAACCGACAATTCCTACACGAACTCTGTCGTTTGCGCCAAGGATACGTGAATAGCTTTTTGCACCAAGGGTAAGGCCTGCCGTCCCAAGTGCAGCTTTCTGAACAAATTCTCTTCGGGTTGACATAATCTGAATTATTAAAAGTTGTTAATTGCAAAACTTCCTGATATGGTAAAAGTAATTTAATTAGGTTGCACTAAATTACAATTATTATGCTTTTTTTGTTTTGCGCTCTTAAAAATTCTTAAAATGAGAAGAAGTATACTTGTAGATATGGACGGCGTCCTTGCTGATGTATACAGAAGGTTTTTCGAACTGCACGAACAGGAAACGGGCAACAGGTTATCTGTCAGCGACGTTGCAGGCAAACTTGAATCTGAAGCTTTCCCTTATATCCTGAAATGGGTTACTGCCGGCGGATTCTTCAGGACGGTTCCGGTGATGCCCGGAAGTCAGGAAGGACTGAAGCGACTAAATGACAAATATAAGGTCATAGTTGTCTCCCTTGCAACCGAATTTCCTCAAAGTCTGACAGATAAGCAATTCTGGCTGAACGAACATTTCCCTTTCATAAACTGGAAGCAGATAGTTTTTTGTGGTGATAAAAATATCATATGTGCCGATATAATGATTGATGATCATCCCAAGAACCTTGATCATTTCAGTGGTGAAACATTTATTTTCACTCAACCTCACAATATATTTCTGAGTGAGACCAGGCACAAACGAGTCAGCTCCTGGACAGAAATAGAAAAGCTCCTGTTGTGACCACAATTAACAACAGGAGCTTTTCTGAAAAATCTCTGAATCAGGCCGGACGATTTACCATCCCGGATTCTGTGCCAGATTTGTATTCATTAACCTGTCAGCTTCAGGTATCGGATAATAGTACATCTTGTCTTCCCAGTACCTTGGAATGGTATTCATCCAGGTCAGTTCACCTGATGTATCATTCTTAAGTCTTTGCGGATTTGGCTTTCCACCACTTGTTGCGGATACATTTATATAGGTAACTCCCGATACTTTAGGATCAGGAATACTACCCTGATAGAATGCCACATCAAGCTTTCCATCTTCATTTAAATCCATTGGAGTTACGAGTTCAGGAACATACATTCCATTCCATTCCATTGTCAGCAGTTCTCCTCTCTTCCACCTCATGATATCATAGAAACGGAATCCTTCCATGCATAATTCAATGCCTCTTTCCCTTCTAATTTCGAGTAACGACGGATCGGCAATCCCGGGGAAGTATTTGGCTGTGAGGTATGTGTCCACAACAGTCGGTTTTGTTGTCAGGCCCCCTATGATTCCTGCTCGGGCACGAAGCTTGCCGATCGTATTCGCCCAGTCTTCATCTGTAAGGGTTCCCAGTTCGGCTTTTGCTTCAGCATAGTTCAGTAAAACCTCGCCAAAACGGAAGAGACATACTGAATTAATATTAAGGTCTCTTGTGTCATAGTAAACATCATCAAGGCTCCACTTGATTGGCTGATAGCCTGTATAGGAATAGGCAAAGCTCGGAGGCGTTGGTACAAGCACACCTGCATTAAGTCTTTTATAGTCTCCCATTCTGATGGTTTGCTGCAGTCTCATATCCCTGGCTTTAACTTCATCCTTAAATAACATTGTCTCATAGCCCGGAGTGTCAGTAAAAGGAGTACCATCTATCTTAAGGTATGTATTAATGAATGTCCTGATGAAATTGAATCTGATTCCTGTTGTTGAGCTTGTATAGATCCAGTTGGCATTATGAAGTACACTTAAAGACAGGTCCATGATGTTTGCCATCATTATTTCGTCAGCCACCGGGGCGGCATTGGTAAAGATCCTCCTGTAGGAAAGGTTCGTCCCGGCACCGGTATAGAGCTTGAAGCCTGACTCATCCATTACAGTTTTTGCAGCATTGGAAGCTTCTGTCAGCCATGAATTAGCGGATGCCGTTAGGTTAAGCTCGGTGTGGTATTTCCTGTATGTACCTTCGAAAAGGCAAACTCTCGATTTAAATGCATAAGCGACATATTTTGTTACAAGGCTTCGTGTTGATTCGCTTGTCGTCTTTATGTTCTGGCATGCATAATTCAGATCTGCCAGAACGGAATCCATTACAAGAGCTCTGGGATCGCGGCCTTTTGTCAAATCAGGATCGGTGACATCCAGGGGCTTGCTGATCCACGGAACATCACCATATCTTTTGACTTTTTCGTAATAAAACCATGCCCTGAAGAATTTTGCCAGGCCAAGGTAATGTCTGCGAACATCAGAAGGTATATTAGCTGTTAATGCAGGGTCACTGCAGTTCACAATGAAATAATTGATATTACGTAATGAGGACCATCCCCAGTTCGCGTCACCACCGAATGCCACTGATGCATATGCCGATTCATTTGTAATGTCTGTTGAAGTTGGCGTATATGATCCCTGCACCAGAAATGAAGGAGCATCTCTCCTTGCTGCATAATCTGAAATACAGTCTGTACGGTGCACTCCGCTGCCGCTGGGCAGCATATTATAAAAGGAATAAGCATATAGTTCAAGACCCTTCTCACTGCCAAAGACAGATTCCTTGGAGGCTGTTGCCAGGGGCAGTTGTTCCAGTTCACATCCGGCTACAAGGGCTGATATAATTATAAGTAGCCAATATTTGTTTTTCATAACCAATAATTTTTAAGTGTTTTAAAATGTTACAGATATACCGAATGTTACATTTTTCAGCATCGGATAGTTATAACCATCACCGGCATTGCCTGATGTGAACAGCTGGTCTGATGGTCCGGTATTTTCAACATCCAGGTCCCTTGTCTTTTTATACAGGGGCGACATGGTCCAAAGGTTTTCTCCCGAGAAATAAACTTTCAGACTCGAAGCTTTGATCTTTGAAATAAGGCTTACAGGCAGATTGTATCCGATCTGGATATTCTTCATCCTCAGATAAGCAATGTTCTGAAGGTATTTCGTCTGTGGCCCTGTAACAAACATTGCACCCGATCTGTTTGCCAGACGTGACACATATCTCGGGAAATAGGCATCTGTATTATCAGGAGTCCAGTAATTATCCAGATGCCACCTTGGCAGTGGATTATATGGTCTGTTATATTGACCCCAGAAAAGGCTGGCTTCGCTACTCGGCCACCATTGCTGTTTACCGACACCCTGGAAAAATGCTGATAAGAAGAAGTTGTTCCAGTCCGCATCAAGGTTTATCGTGTAAGTATAGTGAGCCGCACTGTTTCCGATAATTCTCATATCTCCTGTGTTTCCTATTCTGTTGGTACCATAATCTATTACCCCGTCAGGAGTCAGAGGACCATCGCCGTCAGGATCAAGGTCTTTCAGCTTAATATCGCCGGGGGCGATTGTACTTGCTGAATTGCTCTTAAACCTGCTCTGATCAGCATGGCCTGCAATATCCTCCGCATCTACGAAAAATCCTTCCGTTTCAAAGCCCCATATTTCTCCAATCACCATCCCTTCATAATAATCTGTCAGCACCTTTTCGGGATTATTGTATTTCTCGATCACAGATTTATTATCCGCCAGTGTAAATCGCAAATTATAATTAAATGCTTTGGCACCAACATTGAACCTGTCTCTCCATGAGAGGCTGGCTTCCCAGCCTGTGGTTTTCAAATCTGCATAATTACCTCTTGGTGCACTGGCTCCGAAGACTGCCGGCAGCGTCATGCCGGGCGTATACATATCGGTAGTATTCCTTATATAAGCATCTCCAACAAACCTCAGCCTGTCAGAAAGTGCAGTGAGGTCCAGACCGATATTTATTGTTGTTGCTGTTTCCCACGTAAGACCCAACGGGATTACACCCGGATTACGCGTATATTGCGGTCTTGCACCCAGCAGGACTCTTCCCGACTGACTGATTGAGAGCTGTTCCACATAGGTATATGACGATATATTACCATTTCCCAGCGAACCGTAGGATGCCCGCAGCTTGAGATCGGAAATTATTTTATCAGAGACATTCCAGAATGATTCCCTGGATATCCTCCATCCTGCAGAATATGACGGGAAGAATGCGAACCTCTGATCTGAAGGGAATTTCGAGGATCCGTCATAACGTCCGTTGATTTCGATCAGGTATCTGTCCTTGAAGGCATAGTTTATTCTTCCAAATCCTCCGGCGATATTCCACCTGTCCCATCCTCCTGCAGTGGAAATTGATTGTCCCAGAGCAAGGTTCAGATCCGATGCATCTTCAAAAATAAGTCCGTTTCTCTGAACACGCACCCTCTGCCATGTCGATTGTTCATAATTATATCCAACCAGAACTTTTAAATAATGGGCTCCGGCAAGCGTGTTTTCATATTCCGTATAAAAATTGGTGGCAATGTATTGTGATCTGTCGTTTGTTTCCCTCAGATCATTTGTAGTAGTACCAACATATGCGATGACTCCGGCATAATTGCTGTACGGGACAGGGACCTGTCTGCGCATTTCGTTATCATCACTGTTCCTGAAAGTAAAATCGCCTTTAAACCTGAGCTGGTCTGAGAGGAACTGGGCAACAAATCCTGAAGTAGTTCTGAAGACATTGTCTTTCATATCATACCCGTTCTTACCGTACCAGAAATCTCCCACATTATATGCAGCGGACATCGTAAGAGTGCCATCGGGATTGAACATAGGTGCAAGCACATGACCTTCATCGCCGATATTTCTCCATATTCCTGATCCTTCTCCCACGTTGAGGGGATTATGATAGGTCCTGTCGGAGTATTCCGAATTGTTTTCAACCCTCAGCCAGGGGAATAACTGTATTGCCCCCTTGGTCCTGATATTGTGCATTTTGTAATCATCAGAGTTATACCTGGATATACCGGGCTGGTCAAGGATCCTGCCCGTCAGAAGGAAGCTTGCAGTTTCAGTGCTGCCGGTAACAGCAAGGTTATGCTCGAATCCCGTTGTATAATCCTTGTATAGTTCCTTATATTTATCGTGACTTGCATAATAAGTATATTCACCAGTTACAGGATCTGTTTCTACCTCCTTGTCAGAAGCAAGCGGCGAGGTCGCCCTTCTTTCCAGCTCA
Source organism: Bacteroidales bacterium (assembly GCA_015712185.1). Taxonomy (GTDB): domain Bacteria; phylum Bacteroidota; class Bacteroidia; order Bacteroidales; family VadinHA17; genus LD21. Next base: position 3,133 of record JADDYF010000138.1, on the reverse strand, counting down.
TCGAGATAAGCCTGCGAAAACTTCAGCGTCTTGTTGACTGCAGCCGGGAATGTATTCTCCCAGTTGTAGTAAGACTCGGCAAACATTTTTGCAAAGGTATATCCGTCGGTTACGAGGTCAGGAACGGCAATAGGTTCCCTTATGGCAAAATTTGCTGTATATGTTACACTCGTTTTGCCTTTTAACGGATTCTTGGTGGTAATTAATACAACACCGAATGCACCTCTGGCGCCATAAATTGATGCTGATGCCGCATCTTTAAGTACTGAAATGTTCTCAATATCATTCGGATTCACCATGCTGGGATCTCCGGCGACTCCGTCAATAAGTACAAGAGCGCTTCCTCCCTGTCCTATCGAGGTCAGGCCTCTGATATTATAGCTCGGTGCCTGATTCGGTTTACCATCCAGAAGCCTTATATTCAGGTTTGGCACCATTCCTTTCAAGCCCTGCGTAAGGTTTGACATGGTCCTGTTCTCGAGGGACGAACTGGTTACCTGGTCGACAGCCCCTGTCAGGTTTGCTTTCTTCTGGGTGCTGTATCCGACAACCACAACTTCCTCCAATCCCTGAATGTCCTCCCTGAGCGTTGTAGTGATCGTCGTCTGATTCCCGACAGGTATCTCCCTTGAAATATATCCTACGAATGAGTATATCAGGACTGCGCCCGCACCGGGTACTTCCAGCGAATACCTGCCGCTGACATCAGTAAGTGTACCGAATGTAGTTCCCTTTACCTGAACAGTAGCACCCGCAAGAGGAGCACCGGATTCATCCGTAACTGTCCCGGTAATTGTTATTCGCTGACCATAAACAAGGGTGGAGGTCAGGAATAGCAACAACAGAAAGATCTTTTTCATAAATAAAGTGGATTAGTTAGAATTTAAGGTTAATTGACTTGGAAAATGTTAAAGTTAGCAAAAGTCGCTGAATGTTACAAAATTGTTACAATAATGGGACAATATAGCCAATTATGTTGTGGATATGATAAATATCACTTTTTATATACACTATTTATGGATTGTGACCCAGTCTGTCATAATATTATCCTGGCTGAAGACACGCAGCGTAATAGATTCATTGCTTATATCCATAATTCCGAAACTGTACATTTTTTCATCCGGGGTAAATACCATCGATGGCATTTCTTTTCCTCCGGTTTCGGTAGGATTGCCTCCGGCAGTGCCAAGGGTAATGAAAACAGTTCCCTTGCCTGATGTATAGGTGTTATTTGAATCAGACGGAACAGGTATGCCGTTTTTCATCTGGAGGTGACGTTCATACACATGCCGGTGGCCTGCCAGACAGAGATCGACCCTGTGCTTTTCTATCAAAGGCAATAATGATTCTTTCCATAGTTTAATATTACTCCATCCGAATGAATTTAACGGATAATGCATAAAGACCACAATCCACAAAACATCCTTGTCGGCTTCTGCCATGGAAAGCTCCTTATCCAGCCATACATATTCCGGTGAACCTGGCTGGTATCTGACCTGGCCGGTCTTTGAGGCGGCTTCTGCGGCTCCCGAAAAAACAGCTATAAAGCGGACATTCTTATAAGTGAAGGAATAATTGACCTCGTTCCCCGGAAGATTGAAGAGATCATAATAAGCGGGAAAGGGCGACTGGAAATTATCTCCGGGTTTGTTTTCCACATCATGATTACCAGGCACCGGCATGAGCGGGACAGCAGCATTCAGTTCCTGCGTCACTGAAAGAAATCCTTTCCATGATGCTGCATCAGAACCATTATCTACAATATCACCCATATGAAGAGTAAAAGCCGGAGAATAAGTCTGCATTAATCCTGCAATATGGCGTGTCTTCTGAAATTCCTCATTATTGGCATTATTCTGTGTGTCGCCGAATATTCCAGTCCTGAAGGATGTTGTACTGTTATATTCCGGTTCAGTGACAAAAGAGTACAAGGGGCTCCAGCCCGATGCATCTGATCCGCATTTATAGAAGTATTTTGTGTTGTTCTCCAGATTTTTCAGGACCGATGTCCAGATAAGTCCGTTGTCCGATTCTTTCCTCTTTCCGCCTGAACCAAGCTCAAGATCAGGAGTTGAACCATATTTTACATACTGACGCCCCTTCGTCGGGGAGGTACACCATGTAACAGTCATTGACGGAGATGATCTGACTGTCTTTTTACTGGCGATGCTTAGATGTACCAGCTCCGGTTGTCCGGAAGGTTCAATTGCTTCATAATCAGGATTCCCTGTAAAAATGAATAACGGGAATATTGCAGCAATTAATGTCTTATTTATGTTCTGAATAATCATATGACAGAATTAACAATGATTAGCTAATATGTTACTCACCAAACCTGAAATACAATGTCCCACTCAGGGACTCACCTGTAAAAATGTTCTTCCGGCTCTGCGGACCTTCTGCCTCAGCCCTTGTAAACTTTGTCCCTATCGGACTTATTCCATGCAGAAATGAAATATTGCCGGAGGGAAATGGAGGATTCACTTCACCTCTTACACCCGTCTTTGCGGAGGAGAACCTGGCTGCTTCAGGAGTGAAAAGGTGCAGGAAAAGATCACTGGTAGCAGAAATGATAGTCAGGGGAAGTTCTTTAGTCTGTATCTCCACAGCATAAAAGTTGGAGTAATAACCTTTGAACTCAGGGTATTCCCACGATTGTCCTGTGATTGTATTGTTGTACTTCTTATCATAAAGCCCGAAAATCACTCCTCTTAGCCGGTTTTTCCACACATGATATGGTCCGTTGGCAAGCAATACAGCTCCTGTGACACGATTTTCAGGATAGGAAAACGTAATACCTGCATAATCAAGGATTCCCTGCGGGGCATAATTATAATCCAGCTTCATCCATCCTCCGCGAAGTATTGTCCAGGTGGCATGAGCGGTATTATCGTAGTAAAGATCAACCACATAGCTATTATCGCCATAATTGTGTTTCATCTCTTTGAAGGCGGCACTGAAACCGGTGAACCGCATACCGTTATTTAGTGAGATTTCTTTCCCCCCGTTTCTGACTTTCAATATTAAACCAGTTCTTTTATTAAAGGTTACCTCAGTTTTGCCCGAAGATATAATAAGCAGGCTGTCGTTTTCGATGGTCAATATATTATCCTGACCCGCTTTTACTGTACGG
>JADDYF010000104.1 GCA_015712185.1 Bacteroidales bacterium | reverse complement strand
AAAGTCGACGGAGGCGCTATGTTCGGAGTGGTTCCGAAAGCCCTCTGGTCACGCGTCTATGCATCGGAAGACAACCTTATCGTTCTGACACTCCGGTCGCTGATTGCAGAGACTGACGGACATGTTATACTTGTTGATACAGGATGGGGGGACAAACAGGATGAAAAATTCTTTCGTCATGTTCACCTCCACGGGGGAGAGGGATTGCTGGGAGGATTAAGAAACCGGGGCTATGACCCCGAAGATATCACTGATGTGGTTCTGACACATCTCCATGCCGATCATTGCGGAGGATGTGCAAGGAAAAGAACCGGAGGCGCCGGATATGAGCTGGTATTTCCGGAAGCTGATTACCATGTCAGCAGAACCCAATGGGAATGGGCGCTGAAAAACAATCCAAGGGAGGAAGATGCCTTCCTGGAGGAGAACATCCTGCCTCTTGCACAGACAGGAAGACTGCAACTTGTGGATGAGGATTGTGAGCTGTTCGGCGGATTTTCGGTAAGGATGTACTACGGGCATACACCCGGACTCATGATCCCTGTTATAAACTATAAGGGAAAGACGTTAGTCTATACCGGTGATCTGGTTCCGACAGTTGCGCATCTCCCGCTGATCTGGAATATGAGCTACGATATTGAATCACTTAAGACGATTGATGAGAAAAAGTATCTTCTTGAAGAGGCGCTTGAGAAAAATTACATCCTTGTTTTTCAGCATGATGTGTTTACTGAATGCTGCACACTTGAAATGACCCCAAAAGGAATCAGGGCGAACGAGAAATTCCAGTTCTCGAATATTCTATAATTATACTTGTTCATTTCTTTTGCTTGCCCAAAAGAAATGAACCAAAGAAAAGATTTGGCGGCATAGCTCGCCTTACGACGATTTGGATTTTTTCATGAACTCACCCCCTCCTTCGCAAAGCTCAGGTTTCCCCCTCTCTACCGCGTGTAGAGAGGGGGATTTAAGGGGGTGAGTAAGTGGTCAGAAGAATGAAATTAATCTTAACTTTTACACTACTTGTTCAAGTTACCAATATTTGTCGGACAATACTGAAAAATTAAGTTAGAATTTATCTAAAGGGTAATGAATTCTATGTGTAATCGAAATGTTCTAAGTCACGGAGCGGGGGCAAATCCGGAAATGGCGCGAACTACAGCCTTTTTGGTAGCGCCAATAAGGCTTGTGTAGCAGGCGCCCAAAAAGGCTGTAGTTGGCATTTCCGGCGACCTTTCTTTGGTTCTTTCTTTGGACGAACAAAGAAAGAACAAGACAATAATATCAAAATAGGTAGCCTGTAGCGATGGGGATAAAAAATAAATTTATACATTCTTTAATCCTATCAATAACATATATTTTTGTTTGTTATTTAAAGAGTAATTATATTTGATTTATGCTGTTAAAACCAATTCGAAAATTAGTATAACAAACTTATTGTTAATTAATTAACACTATTATGCCGGAATTCATTTATGAGAAACCTTTTCAGATTGAAAAGGACTCAACAAAATACAGGCTCCTGACAAAGGACTATGTAACTTTGACTGAGACTGATGGCAGACAGATACTTAAGGTGGATCCGGCAGGTCTCGAGCTTCTTGCCCGCGAAGCAGTCTCCGACCTTTCCTTTTTTCTCCGTACCACTCACCTCGAAAAGCTTGCAAAAATACTTGACGATCCGGAAGCTACGGACAACGACCGGTTTGTTGCATATATGATGATACGTAACTCGGTCATATCTGCCAAAGGTGATCTTCCGTGGTGTCAGGATACCGGCACTGCAATAGTTATCGGAAAGAAAGGCGAAGATGTCAGAACGGATTCGGATGATGCAAAATTCCTGTCAAAAGGTATATTTGATACATTCCAGGAAAAGAACCTCAGGTATTCGCAGATAGTCCCTTATACGATGTTTGATGAGAAAAACAGCGCCACAAACCTTCCTGCCCAGATTGATATTTATTCTGTTGAAGGCAGTACTTATGAATTTCTCTTTATCACTAAAGGAGGGGGATCGGCCAACAAAACACTTCTTTTCCAGCAGACAAAATCGCTTCTAAATGAAGAATCCCTTACAAAGTTCATAAAGGAAAAAATCAAAGAGCTGGGGACTTCTGCATGTCCTCCATACCACCTTGCACTGGTTATCGGCGGTACATCAGCTGAAGCGACGCTCAAAACCGTAAAGGAGGCATCAGCAGGATATCTCGATAACCTGCCAACCACAGGTAATTCGAGCGGCCGGGCTTTCCGCGATGTTGACTGGGAGCAAAAGATCGAAAGGATATGTCACGATTATGGAGTGGGAGCCCAGTTCGGAGGGAAATACTTTGTCCATGATGTGAGGGTTATCAGGCTGCCGCGACATGCCGCCTCATGCCCGGTCGGGCTGGGAGTAAGCTGCAGCGCTGACAGGAATATTAAGGCGAAGATCACCGAAAATGGCATTTTCCTCGAGGAGCTTGAAAGAAATCCCGCGCGGTTCCTTCCGGCAAAAGCCCCTCAGCTTGAAAAACCCGTTGAGGTCGATCTCGACAGGCCGATGAAAGAAGTGCTGGCGCTGCTGACAAAGTATCCTGTAAAGACCAGGCTGAATCTTAACGGTACCCTGATTGTAGCCCGCGACATTGCCCATGCAAGGATCAGGAAGATGCTTGATGAAGGAAAGCCGATGCCTGAATATTTCAGGAATCATCCTGTATATTATGCCGGACCGGCCAAAACACCTCCCGGAATGCCATCGGGATCGTTTGGCCCGACAACTGCAGGCAGGATGGATTCATATGTGGAATTGTTCCAGAGCCTCGGCGGTTCGCTGATCATGGTTGCAAAGGGAAACCGGAGCAGGGCAGTTATTGAATCGTGCAGGAAATACGGTGGTTTTTACCTGGGTTCTGTCGGAGGTCCGGCAGCTATTCTTGCTGCTGAAAATATAAAGTCGGTTGAGATAGTCGATTTTGAGGATCTGGGTATGGAAGCAGTAAGAAAAATAAGGGTTGAGAATATGCCGGCTTTCATCATCACTGACGACAAAGGGAATGACTTTTTTGATGAGTATAATAAATAACTTCACCCCACCTCTCCACGCTGCTCAGGATTAAGGCCTTTTTCAACTGTTCTCACACAAAGGGTGGGTACATGGGAATTCACAACAGGAACCCAACATGCCGCTCCTCCGGAGCTCTGATATATTATGTATTGCTCATTACTACAAACATTCCGCCGGTACCCGGCTCAAAATATTTATACCTTTATTCCAGCTGCAAACATGCCGCCGCGACGCGGCTCAAATGACTTACTGCTACTTCCAGGCTACAAACATTACGACGCTACGCGTCTCATTATCTTTATAATGAATTTCGTTCATTCCTCAACATATCACCGAAGGAAACGTGGATATTGAGAGATGATCATAATTCCAGTCCCGAAGGGACGAAATGTCTGTAGCAATGCCAGGAAAGACTCGTGTTTGAGCCCTGTCGGGGGCGATATGTTAGTAACAACGTCGGGGATCACAGGTGTTCGAGTCCCGTAGGGACGGTATGTTTGTAGCAATGTCGGGGATCAGGGGTGTTTGAGTCCCGTAGGGACGGCATGTTTGTAGAAATATCCAGGATAAAGGTATATGAGCTCTGTAGGAGCGACATGTCTCAGAATTTAAATTCCATCCTGTTTTGTCTTGCATTTAAGATATTTTTTTATCTTGAGCCAAAACTTTTCTGATATATGAAGAGATTCCTTTTATGGTTTACTCCCGGGCTCATAATTGGCATTCTTATTATTCTCGGCGGAGGGAAAGTTATTCAGAATACCTCCTCAAACGATTACTGCGTCTCATGCCACATACATCCTGCGGCTGATCTTTCATGGAAGCGATCGGTGCATTATGAGACACAGTCGGGTTACCGTGTAGCCTGTGTTGAGTGCCATCTCCCGCCAAAGGGTGACGGATATCTCTGGGCCAAGGGTACAACCGGCCTGCGTGATCTCTGGAGCTTCTGGACCAAAGATTCCGCATCGTTCGACTGGGAGGAACGCGGCAGGCTTGAACACGCAAGGATACATACTTACGAAAGCAGCTGTATAAAATGTCATGAGAATCTCTTCCCTCTGGAGCTTACCAAGGAGGGAGCTGATGCTCACCTTTATTATAAGCAGACAAAAAAGACTCCTGATCTTCATTGTATAAACTGTCATCTGAACGCCGGGCATTATATTGAGGGATATACGCACGGCAGCAACACCACATTTGGCACCGTCTCCTCCGCTCCGAAGGAGATCTTCAAAGAACCGGCGACGGTAACGGAATTCAAGTCGTTTACGGAACTTATCCCTGATTCCCCGGTGTCGTTCAGAATGATTGCCGTTCCGGGCGGGAAATTCAGGATGGGAAGCCCGGATGATGAACCCTTCAGGGAACCTGATGAGGGACCTTTGGTTGAAGTTGAGGTAAGTCCTTTTTTCATGGCCGAAGTTGAGGTGACATGGGACGAATATCTTGCATTTTATGCACAGACCTCCGCTGAAGGAAGATCGACTGATACCGAAGGACTCAGAGCTGAAGAGCCCTCTGAGACCGATGCCATATCAGGTGCAACACCTCCATACGGACAGCCCGACCAGGGTTGGGGGATGGGTCAGCGGCCGGCAATATCATTCAGCTATCATGCTGCAGAAACATATTGCAGATGGCTCAGCCAGGTAACAGGCAAGACATATCGTCTGCCTACAGAGGCTGAATGGGAATATGCCTGCAGGGGAGGGACAACCACACCATATTTCTTCGAAGGTGATCCGGGGAAGTTTGAAAAGACAGGTCTGAAGGCAAAACTATCGAAGAATGATACCGCAGTTATTAATTCATATATAATATATAAAGGTAACAGCCCGTCAAAAACCCAGACACCCGACAAAGTCAGACCAAATCCGTTCGGATTGAAAAACATGCTGGGTAACGTAGCTGAATTTTGTCTCGACTGGTATCAGCCGGATACCTATGCCATATACACAAATGCCATTGTTAAAGATCCAGCAGGACCGGAATCAGGTGAAGAGCATGTGATCCGCGGAGGATCGTTTTTGGATATGGCTGGCGCTTTGCGGAGTGCAGCCCGCGATTATACACAGACAGAAGCATGGCTCAGAACAGATCCCCAGATACCTAAAAGTATCTGGTGGTATTCCGATTGTTTCAATGTCGGATTCAGGGTTGTGTGTGAATTTGACGACAAAACCGGTAATACTGATATAGAATAGTGTATAGCTAATTTTTCTCTTTTTTTCTGGAAAATGGAATATTTGTTTGTTTTTTAGTTAAAATATCATAAATTCGTCACACTAACCTGAGTATGATTGTGCCTGTCAGCGCTTAAATACAGGATTTTATAAGCTTTATCAGATGTGTTTTTACTGAAACGGTGAGATTATTTTCCTGACAAAGAAACTGCATAACTATATCTGAAAATGAAGATTTATTATAAAATTAACACCAAATTTCAATAACTAACCTTTTTATTAACTTACTAACTAACAGTGTAATGGTATGAAAAAAACTACCCGAATCTTTTGGCCGGAGAGGCCTGATGCGAGTTTTCATAAGTTCCTGTTAACTATGAAAATTCTGACTCTTCTGCTGGTGATCGGACTGGCAATGCCTGCCTGGTCCGTTCCGCCAGATTATCCTTCTGCTGAAGAACAGCAAATAACGGTCAGCGGTACTGTTCTGGATGCTTCCACCGGACAGGGGATGCCCGGCGTGAACATTCTTGTACAGGGAACTACTGTAGGCGCTATTACCGATGTTAACGGTAAGTATTCAATACCCAACGTCGACCGTAATGCAAACCTGGTCTTCTCCTTCATCGGTTATGTATCACAGACTGTTGCAGTGAGCGGCAGAGCTGTTGTTGATATAACTCTTGCCGCTGAGCTGACTGACCTCGACGAGGTTGTCGTAGTTGGGTATACCACCCAGAAACGCGCGAATGTGGTTGGCGCTGTGACATCTATTCCCGGTCAGAGCATTGCAGCCATCCCTTCAGCTTCTGTCACAACGGCAATATCCGGCCGTCTGCCGGGATCTGTTGTTATACAGCAGAGCGGTGAACCCGGTAACCTCGGCGCCAGGATACTGGTCCGCGGTCGATCCACATCATCCAGCACCGATCCCCTTGTTGTAATTGACGGTATTGTAGGACGCAGCATGGGCGATGTTGATCCTATGGATATTGAAAGCCTTTCTGTGCTGAAAGATGCTTCAGCTTCCATTTACGGTACATCGGCAGCCAATGGCGTCATACTTATCACCACCAAAAAAGGTGCAGAAGGAACCCCCAGGCTGAACTACCAGTTCTACCAGGGTTTCTCGACAGCAACCATTGTACCCCGCACGACAAATGCTTATGAGTTTGCCACAATGGTAACAGAGTACCAGGTAGCTAATAGTAAAACACGTCAGTATGATGATACTGACATTGAACTATACAGGACCGGAGCTGACCCCTGGGAACATCCCGACAGCGACTGGTATGGCGACCTGATAAAGGACTGGACAACCAACTACAAGCATACGCTTACCCTCGACGGTGGTTTCAGGGGAGTTACATATTATTTGTCGCTTGGATTAAGAGGTGATGACTCATTCTATGCACAATCATCAACAAAGTACAAGCAATATAATGTGAGGGCAAAAGTAGAACTGCCTGTTACCGACTGGTTTACTTTAGGGTACGATTTTGCAGGGATACAGAACGACCGTGTTTACCCGCGTGCAAGCGCGTATACGATTGTAGGACAGGCAACACGGCTTATGCCCACACAGTGGTCATTCTGGCCAAATGGTCTTCCCGGTCCCGATATTGAATACGGTGATAATCCGGTTGTGACCTCAACCTTTGCAACAGGCAAGGACGAACAGAAGAACTACCAGGCATTGAACACCTTGAAGGCAAGGATCTCACCTCCATTCCTTAAAGGTCTTTCGCTGAGCGCCCAGTACACCTATGACCTTACAAACTGGTATCGTCACAGGTTCTTTACTCCCTGGATACTGTACTTCCCTGTTTGGTCTTCGGCAGTCAGGGATCCCCAGACAAATTTCATAACAAGCATGGACCTGACAGCAACACCGAGAGGTCTCTCTTCTCCTGAGAATCACGAGGACTACAGCAGGACAATAAGGAAAACAACAAACTTCGATATCCAATATACGAAGAAATTCGGAAATCATAACATCTTCCTGTTCGGCGGTTTTGAACAATACGCCACGAATTACAATAACTTCTATGGATTCAGGAAGTATTATGTTTCAACACTTATCCAGACTCTGGATGCCGGCGGATCGGCTGAATGGAGCAATTCAGGCGGCATGTCGATATATGCACGGAAATCGTGGATAGCACGTGCAACATACGACTACCAGGGAAAATACCTTGCTGACCTGGTCTTCCGTGCCGATGGCTCGCTTAAATTCCCGCCTGACAGCCGCTGGGGTTATTTCCCGGCCGTCCTTCTGGGATGGCGCGTTTCGGAAGAAGGTTTCTGGAAAAACAATATTCCGTTTATCAACTACTTCAAGCTGAGGGCATCATGGGGTAAGATGGGTCTTGACCCCGGATCATCATTCCAGTATATAAACAAATTTGCACTGTCGACCGGTAATACATTCGGAACGGGTACAACAGTCGAGACAACGGCTTACCAGTCGGTTGTTGCAAACCCGAATATCACTTGGGAAAAACAGACAACACGTAACGTAGGTTTCGACTCGAAATTGCTGAGCGACCTGCTCCATCTCAATTTCGAGTTCTTCTTCAACACCAGGGAAGACCTTCTGGTCACGAGAGATGCTTCGGTTCCCAACTTTACGGGTCTTTCGCTGCCCCAGGAAAATATTGGCGAGTTTAACAACAGGGGATTTGAAGTTGATGCCGGGATACATAAGACATTTTTCTCGGAACTGCGTATAGATCTGACAGGAAACTTCAGCTGGAACAGGAACAAGGTTGTCTTTGTGGATGAACCTGAAAGATCAGTAGCATGGCAGGTACGCACCGGGCATCCTTATGGTGCCTCATTGCTTTACAATGCTATAGGTATATTTTCCGATCAGGCTGCTGTGGATGCTTATCCTCACTGGAGCACGGCAAAACCCGGTGATGTGATATTTGAAAATGTTAAAGCTGATGATCAGGTAATAAACGGTGATGACAGGATCCTGGTAGACCATACGGACGCTCCGGAAATTTTCTACGGAACATCTCTTGATGCCTCATGGAAAGACTTTTCACTTTCAGTTCTCATACAGGGACAGGGCAAGTACTTGCGTATGCATACCCAGGATGAACGCAGAGGTGAAGCCGGTAATTATTTCTACTGGGCTTATGACGGCAGGTGGCAGGAACCCGGTGACGTGACCGATGTTGCCAGGGCATATAACAGGAACGACTATTACTGGGGTCATGCTGTCAACAACAGCACATACTGGTATGCCAATATGGCCTACTGCAGGCTGAAGAACCTCGTTCTTACCTATAACATTCCTTCCCAGCTCTATAAGCGTCTGGGTATCTCCAGGGCAAGTGTTTATTTCTCCGGCAACAACCTTGCACTTTTATGGGCAGCACAGAGGAATTTTGATCCTGAAATCGGCGATCCGATGCAGTATCCTGCAATGAAGACCTTTGCGATCGGTGCAAATGTCAGTTTTTAATGTATTGAGTAACTCTTAAACTTGCAGAATATGAAAAAAGTATTTAGTTATATATTGACAATTGCGATGTTCCTGATGATGGCAACATCGTGCACCGATGTCCTCGATCAGAAACCGGTTGACTCATTTAACCAGGAGGCTGTCTTTACAGATATCGGTCTGACAAGAGCATTCCTTGGAAGATGTTATGACAGGATGTATGGACACAGTAATAGTAATTCGCGGTGTGTGGAAGACCTTCTGGATTCAGGAACGGATCAGACACTCTGTATTCACCGTCCGACCAACTACGGACATCTGAAAAATACGCTGAGCCCCGACATGCTTGGATACTTCAATAATACAGGCTACAACGGTTCGATGAACTGGAATGCTATCTATAGCAATATTCAGAACGTCAACCTGTTACTGGCGAATATTGACAATGTTCCTGTAACAACCGCACCCGATGAGGCGCTTAAAGAGCGGATAAAGGGGGAGGCATATTTTATCAGGGGAATGATGTACGGCAACCTGTGGATGTCATACGGAGGACTTGTTCTATCCGATAAACCGTTTGTACTCGGAGAGGAGTTCCTGACAATCACACGGTCTTCTCTCGAAGAAACCCTTAATTTTATCATTGCTGATCTTGACCAGGCCATAGCAATTCTGCCTGCCTCAGGAATGGAGCAGGGTCGTGCCACAAGAGCGGCTGCTGCTGCAATGAAATCAAGGCTGCTCCTATTTGCCGCTAGTCCTCTGGTAAACGGCGGTCTGGCTTCGACAGCCACAAATCCACTTGTAGCATTCCAGGGCGGCGGCCAGCCAGCACGCTGGCAGGCAGCCAAGGCTGCAGCAGAAGCAATAATTAATGGAACCTATGGAACATTCTCACTGGTCGGAACCACAAGCGATCCTCCATCGCCTCTTACTGAAGCCGATGTCAAAACCTATTCGGATACCTATTTTAACATCTTCAACCAGAAGGGCAAATGGAATAGCGAGACAATTCATGCAATTCAGTATGTTCTTTCAGGTTTGGGAGGAAATGTAAACCGGTGTAATATCTGGTATGGACCCAATGGTTACCACAACTGGGGAAATAATGATCCGACAGAACCTGCCGTGAGGAAGTTTGAAATGGCTGACGGTTCCAAGTTTGTGTGGGATGTCGGTCAGGGTAATAACCTTCGTCAGGCAACTGCAGCCCAGCTTGCTGCAAATCCGTACCTTAACCCGTATTACGGTCGTGAACCGCGTTTTTATGCAATTGTTAACTATCACGGAGCTTCCTGGCAGCAGCGACCCACTGACGCTGCCGGTTTTGATCCGCTCAACAGGATACAGACCGGGCATATCTACAACCCTGACGGCACAAAGAAAGCCAACGGACTGGATACAAGGCAGAGTATTATCGAAGGATGGAACGGGACCAAAAATGGCTACTACCTGAGGAAATTCATGGATCCGGGTACAGTCGGCCAGTATTTCTATAACACAAACCACTATGTGGAATTCCGTCTGGCAGAGATATTGCTCAATTATGCTGAAGCCTGTATTGAGCTTGGAGATGCAGCGAACATTCAGGAGGGGATTGCCAAGATCAACATGGTCAGGAACCGTGCAGGTATGCCTGACAGGGTTACAACCGATCAGGCTACAGCCAGGGATTACCTGCGCCATGAGAGATTCATCGAATTATTCGGTGAAGGATTCAGGTGGTATGACCTCCGCCGCTGGGTAATATTCCCATCAGTAGTAGAGAATGTATGCGAGATGAAGATCAAGGAGTATACCAACGGCAACATGGAGTGGTTCTATGATCAGACTGCAATTGCCGATGAAAGAACATGGGGCGGTGACAAGTACTACTGGATACCGATTTCACGTGATGAGATGAACAAATCGGGAGAAGAATTCCAGCAAAACCCGGGTTATTGATGATTTGAGTGTTAATTAACTTCAATTGATTTTATAAAAGCCGTTCCGCAGGGAGCGGCTTTTTCTTTCCACGTATAATTAAACGTTTAATTATACGTGGATGTATGTTATTAACGATAGAACGCCCAGTACCAGAACGTGTTCCCGAACTGCTGTCTCAGGGCAGGCTCTGCAGCTTTGAGGTCTGTTCCGAAAGCCTCGAAGGTACGCAGGAAACGGTTAAACCTGGTTTCGGTATCACTGCTGATCCTCAGATTCCCGGCTGGAGGCAGGGAGGTATTGTTCAATATCATTATCATCATGCCGGCCTCTTCAATATGTGCCGGGATCCTGGTAAAACCGTACCTGCCAAGATTTCGCCATTCCCCGGTAATGCCCAGGTAATCCTTTGTCAGCATGAGATATGCCAGCTTGTATTCAAATGCTTTTCTGTTCAGAGAATCGAAAGCGATAGTTCTCTCAACATTGATGAACGGATCATCAGTTATCGAAAAGAAGTCCGTTTTTACTTTGAGCTGTCGTTTTTGTCCCAGCCCGGGATGTGAATCTATTGCCTCATCGTTGAATAATAATTTCTCAAATTCCGCAGCCTCGTCCCTGTAACTGAGCGTTCTTTTCAGGATGTTATTATAAATCTCAGCGATCCTGTGATTGCCGTTTATCAGCTCCGTTTTAATAAGCATTATCAACCCTTCAGGCGTCAGTCCCTTCATAACCATATATTCGAAAGCCCACCGGTGTGCCTCATTTATCATTCCAACCGTATAGTAGAAATAACATCCTCTCCGGAGGATCTCTCCCACAATCTCCCACTTCAGGAACAACGTACTGCCGTCCTCTGTCTGCGGAAAGTGAAAGAGAAGATCGTTAAGCCTGCCTGTTTCACATAATGCAATATTGTTGAGATAGGCGGTCAGTGTATTCGTTGAAGGATTTTTAATATTGAAATCGATAACAGCATCATACTTGTTTTCGAAGAAAAGCTTTTCAACAGTAAAGTATTGCCTCGTCTTTTTGTCATACCTGAAGATTGCAATTGCTGCCAGCACCATTATGAGGACTGCAGACATTGAAAGAGACGACACTTTTTCCCGGGTTTTTTTCCTGAATGGATTTTTTTTATGGATCCCTGCCAGGGCGGGTAGCAGGGAAAGAACCGCCGCAACCACAATTAGGCGCACTGTCTGTGATCCGGTTCCCTCAGGTGAAAAGGGATGTAGAAGAAGTTCCGGAACGGTTTGAAAAAAGAGGTACTCTTTTGAAATAAATATAACAAGAAAATTCAGCAGCCATAGCAGTCCGATCTTGAGCCACCATCTCCCCTGCCTGTGGAAAAGTTGCCAGAGCGAGAACATTATACACAGGATCCAGGTAAAACCACCCGTTACAAAATATAAGACAGGCGTCAGGATCAACGGCAGCCAACCTTTCAAAAATCTTAATGTCAGCAGGAACACGAGCAGCTGTATAAGTATCCCGAGGTTATTGTACGAAAGGTACTGGTAATCGGTCTGCAGGTAAAAAAGAGCTGCGCCGGAAAGCAGCGGAATAAAATCATGTCTGTTACCTGCCAATGATTTCATTATTGATGAAGCAGTAATGACAATCATCCATATAATCAGTGTGGTGATCAGGGATCCTGCCAGCGGATAACAGTAAAACGTCGAAAGGAATTTCCCGAGATAGATCAGAAAGCCGCCTGGCTGCTGGAGGTTTTCAATTAGGAAATCATATGAGAAGATAAAGAGCGAAGCTTTCTCCTGGTAGAAAAATATATAGTCCGCAAATAATACAAAGAACAAGAATATAAACAGGAACAACAGCCGGTGGGGGAGATACACTAAAAACTGATCTGGCTGGCTGTTGTTAATGCTCATCTTAAAACATTAAAAATTTTACTTTTACTGACCCACCCCAGACCCCTCCAGGGAGGGGATTAATTTGCCATATACTTTTCCCTGAGCCAAATCATTCACCTGACCATCCAGCCTGAATAGCTCTGGCTTTGGCTGTCTTACGTATTTCACCGGGATTCAGATTGACTTTTACATTTGAAAATTCCGGAATATTGAAGCTTTTCAGAAAACGGTGATAGAATCCCGGATCTTCTTGCGGAAGAATAAACGCCCTGCCTGAATTGCCATCCCTGTCGATATAGGCCAGATAAGGACGTGCCGTCAGTCCGTCTCCTCGTTTACTGCTGAAGACAAGCCACCTGCCGTTTGACGACCACGAATGATAACTATCTGTAAAATCGCTGTTCAGACCTGGCTTTACTGTTTTCATAGTTTCAAGATCGAGAGAAATAATATCAGTCTCTTTATGCCAGATAGGAAAGCAGCCATAGTCCTGGATTGTCATTGCGAGTAATCTGCCGTCGGGGGAGATCCGCGGGAATGAAATGCTTTTGCTATCCTTTGCTGCATCAAAAATCGTCTCAGGCACTCCGAAACTGCGGTTTTCCTGGTCAAAAGCTGCTCGGCAGAGGTTATATCTTATCTGACGGTAATCATAATTCTCACCTATCTGTTCTGTACGGCAGAAGTAAATGTATTTCCCGTCAGGTGACCATTCCGGGTATGTATCCATATATTTTTCCATGTCAGGGAACAGTACGGGGATCATTTCATTCTTTTCTAAATCAAATAGAACAAGGGATGACTCAAGGTCGCTTACTTCCACTTTTTTGTTATCAGCCGAATGAAACTGCTGGACGATCCTGTTGGATGAGAATGCGACAAATCTTCCTGATGGATGCCAGCGGGGATAGACGGCCCCGTTTTTCATCTCGTTTGTCTTGAGATTTGTTTTTTTCAGCTCCCCTCCCGAATAAAAATATGTTCCGCCCATGGTGCCCCGCATATGGAAGAGGAAATCTCCGGTATTCCCGTTATTGAAAGAGTGGCAGTTGATGCAGTTGTCATCAGCTACGCTGTTTTCGATGATCGGCCATTCGCGGAAGCTTTCAAGATTTCGCTGCCTGATACTGAGCTCAGTCCAGCTTTCATATCCGGGGTAAAGCAGTCGGTATGAGAGGTAGGGATCGACAGGCTCGGGGGCAATCCTGTTTGTTATCCTCCTGAATTTGGTCCAGCCGCCATCTTCATTTTTAACAAAAATATCAATATTCAGATCTTTAAAATCATCTGTTGACACAAGCTCCTTCCATTTTGTCTGAGGGATCCTTATCAGTTTGTCTTTCGATTTTATCCCGACGGATTGAGCGCCATCTGAAGTGAGTTCCGCATAGAATGACGAACCGTCATTTTCAATTAAAAAATTCAGTGGCGCAATGTTGGCCGGCAGAATGATGCCGGAATAATCGGGATATATAATGGGCAGTTCAGTGCTTTCCGTGATATTGGCTCCGGGTTTGCCTGTACAGCCGGATAATAAAATGATAGCTGTTACAAGGAGGATTTTATTTTTATGAATTGCTGTCATCAATGTCTGTTCCAATGCTGGCATGGTCACAAATTTAATATCTTTTTGGAACTCGTGAGTCTCACCATTTCGAAGAGCATATTTGATTTTTTATTTTTACCCCCCACTAAACGAGGGTTAATTCCCGGTTCTTAAGATAATACATTA
>JADDYF010000088.1 GCA_015712185.1 Bacteroidales bacterium | reverse complement strand
GCAGCAAATGTCGGATCCATGGAAAACCAAGGAATTGAATTTGTGCTGACTGGAGATGTCATCAGGAAAACCAATCTAAGGTGGACTTTATCTGTAAACGCTGCCCATAATGATAATAAAGTAGTTTCGCTTTCAAATGAAGAGTTTACTACTTCATTTATCAAAACAGGAAGCGCATGGGTGAGAGGAGGTTCGGCTAATACAACTCATATAATTCAGGAAGGATATCAGGTAGGTCAGTTTTTCGGGCCTGAATGCCTCGGAATAGATGCAGATGGAAAATATATCATAAATGACATGATAGACGGGATAGCTGGTTTTACTATTGCTGACTATACGTACATCGGAAAAGCGCAACCCAAATTGACCTATGGCATTAGTAATAATATTTCATACAAGAATTTGGAGTTATCCTTTTTTATCCGGGGAGTACTTGGCAATGATGTTCTGAATTTTTCAAAAATGTCATTTGCTAATTTACAGTGGCTGCCCGGCGCAAACTGTTTGCAAACAGCTTTAACCATGGGATTAAAACAGAGTCCATTTTATAACAGCTTTTACATTGAAAAAGGAGCTTTCGCAAGACTGGATAACCTGACCCTTGCTTATTCACTTCTTCCAAAAGACATTCTGGGAATCAGCAGGATAAGAGTTTATGCCACGACTCATAATTTGATCACCATCACCAAATATAAGGGAGTTGACCCTGAAGTGTCAATGTCCGGACTTGATCCCGGAGTGGAAGGAAGGGAGTATTATCCGAAATCAAGGACCTATATAATGGGCATAAATGTAACTTTTTAACTTTAAAATAGATTCATTATGAAAAAGTTAACACTATACTTAGCATTGGTCATGCTTATAGGATTATTGACTGTCAGGTGTACAAATCTGGATGAAGAAGTATATTCTCAATTACCAATGGATTCATATGGGACAACGGAGGCAGAGATAAATTCATTAATTGCTCCGATTTACACACGTCTGAGGGATTTTAATGCAATACATGGTATAGAAAATGTCTCAGATATGGCAGTAACTCCGACCAGGAGAGGTGGAGACTGGTGGGATGGAGGTGTATTTAAAGAAATGACAATGGGGACCTGGAGGCCACTAAGTGGTAACGCCATCAACGGTGTGTATAATACCAGTTATTCACGTATAACAAATTTCAATCAGATTATGTATTTGATCGAAAATAGTCCGGCTATTCCTGATAAAGTGCCATATTTATGCCAGGTCAGAGCTGCCAGGGCACTGAGGTATATGTGGCTGATTGACTGTTATGGGAACGTACCAATTGTAACTGATTTCACTGATTTATCGAAGCCAACTACAAAAACAAGAGCAGAGGTTTATACATTTATTATGTCTGAACTCAATGCTATAAAAGATCTTATAAGGTCAGATGTAAGTGCGGCAAGTTATGGGAAGTATACAAAGGGAGCTGTTTACACAATGCTTGCTAAAATGTATCTGAACGCCGAGGTGTGGAATCCTACAGGAGGTCCGAAATGGCAGGAGTGTATTGACGCCTGTAATGTTATCATGTCACTTCCCTATTCTCTTGAAGTAGATTGGAAAGGCCAGTTTAGTGCCAATAATGAAAATTCCAAAGAAGCGATTTTGGTAGCTGTAAACAGTATATCATCTGCACTCGGAGTGCGCGGATATACACTTCATTATCTGGATCCGAAGGCTTTGGGACTTCCCGGAGGTGCAAATAACGGAATCGCCGCTATGGCGGATTTTGTCAGATCATTTGATCCGGATGATAAACGGTATGCCGGAAGTTTCCTGATTGGCCCGATGCTAGATCCTTCAACCGGACAGGTCATTATTACGGCTCATGGGCGACCACTTATCCATACTATTGATATCACCATGAAATACGCTATCGATGCCGATGGATGGGGACAAACAGAACAGGAAGACGGGGCGAGATGCAATAAGTGGGAGTATAAGAAAGGTGCTACAGCGATGGAAAATGATTTTGCAATTTTCAGGCTTGCTGACGTCTATCTGATGAAAGCTGAATGCCTTGTAAGGCTCGGTATTGATAATGTTGAAGCAACCAGGCTGGTGAATGAACTCAGAAAAAGAGTTTTTACCGATCCTGCAAAACTTAAAACCAGTGTAACACTCGAGGATATCCGTCTGGAACGCAGGTGGGAGTTGGCCTGGGAAGGATGGGGCAGGCAAGATCTGATTCGTTTTAATAAATTTTTGGATCCAATCCCCGGCTGGAGGCCTACTGCGCTTCCTTCGTATCGTTTATTGTTTCCTATTCCACAAGCTGCGAGAGATGCAAATCCAAATCTTGTGCAAAATCCGGGGTATTAAAAAAAGTTAAAACCAGGTCTTTGTTTTGACATAGTCTGACAAGGTTATTATTTTTGAGAGGGTGTGTTACCGACTTTTTCCGGTAAATACACCCTCTTAATTCAGTAAATAACACAGAGCCGGACAACTGGTGCTTCAGGACAATGGTGACCCGGTTGCATACAGTAATTTATGGATCAGTGTAATATAGACTACATTTAAATTATTAATCGATTTTAATACCTGTATGAAAATCATTTGAAATTATTACTTTTATAAGCAAATAAAATCAAAAACAACTTAAATAACTTTTAATTAAATCTGCCTGACAATGAAAGAAAATTCTAAAAACGTTACTCGCCGGTCATTTATTGGAACTACCGGCACAATTGCTGCAGGTTTGACTATCCTTCCTAACTCCGTTATCAGTGGTCTTGGTCACAGGGCTCCAAGCGAAAAGCTGAATATTGCTGTTGTCGGTATCGGGGGAATGGGTAATTCAAACCTCCGTGCAGTAAAGGGAACCGAAAATATCGTTGCACTCTGCGACGTGGACTGGGGATATTCGAAAAAAGTCTTTGAAGCAAATCCCCAGGCGAAGCCTTACTGGGACTGGCGAAAGATGTACGACGAAATGGGTAAATCGATCGATGCTGTAATTGTTGCTACGGCAGACCATACCCACGCTATTGTTGCTGCACATGGTATTACACTCGGGAAACATGTGTATGTGCAGAAACCTCTGACACATTCAGTCTATGAATCGAGGTTACTGACCAGGCTGGCTGCCAGGTATAAGGTTGCAACACAGATGGGGAACCAGGGTTCATCCGATGAAGGTGTTAACCTCACGGTGGAATGGCTTAATAACGGGGAAATAGGCGACGTAAGGAAAGTAGAATCCTTTACCGATCGTCCAATATGGCCTCAGGGGCTCAATGTACCAAAAGGAGAATGGGTTCCTGAAACTCTTAACTGGGATCTGTTTATAGGCCCGGCAAAAATGCGTCCGTATAACAGCCTTTATACCCCGTGGAACTGGCGCGGCTGGTGGGATTTCGGAACAGGTGCTCTGGGTGATATGGCATGCCATATCCTCCACCCGGTGTTCAAGGGCCTGAAACTTAAATATCCCATCAAGGCACAGGGCAGCTCAACACTACTTCTGACAGATTGCGCTCCAAACGCCCAGATGGTTACCCTGGTTTATCCTGAGAGGGTCACACCGAAGAATGCCAAGATGAAGCTTCCGCAGGTGGAGGTGATCTGGTACGATGGTGGTCTGCAGCCTCCAAAACCAACAGGTTGGCCGGCCGGTAAGAATATGAATGATGGCGGCGGCGGTGTTATATTCCATGGTACAAAGGACAAGCTGATATGCGGATGCTACGGAAGGAATCCATGGCTGCTGTCAGGACGTGTTCCTGTTGTTCCCAAGACAGAGAGAAGAATTGATAAAGCCACCGGTGGCGGTCACGAAATGGATTGGGTGCGCGCCTGCAAGGAAAGCCCCGAAAGCAGGGTTCCTTCCAAATCCGACTTCGCTGAAGCCGGACCATTCAATGAAATGGTTGTTATGGGAGTGCTTGCAGTAAGACTCCAGGGACTAAATAAAGAGCTTGAATGGAACGGAGAAAAGATGGAATTCTCCAATATCAGTGCTGAGGATAAAGTCAGACTGACCATATCAGATAACTTTACAATTGTTGATGGTGATCCCAGATTCGACAGGCCGAACCTTACAATCAACGCAAAAGAATTCGCATCCGAAATGATCAGGCATACCTATCGCCAGCCATGGTCATTGCCTGATATGCCGGCATAGGTATTTATATGATGTGGCAATGCTTTACGCGGGTATTGCCACATCTCATTTTAATTGTTGAACATAAACCAATTTTTCTATGAAGCTGTTAAAAATACTTTTGTCAATAGTTCTCATGATCGGTATCACATCATGCGGTACAGAAGCTGAAAGAGCTGCAAAGAAACAGGCAAAGCAGGAAGCTAAAGAAGGTTGGGTACGTCTTTTTGACGGCAAGACAACCAAGGGATGGAGAGGATATAATTCGACTTCCTTTCCTTCCGCAAACTGGGAGACACTAGATGGAACTTTCCATTGTCTCGGTATTGGAAAAGGCGAGATGACAAATACCGACCTGATAACCGAAAAGAAGTACAGTAATTTTGAACTATCACTGGAATGGAAACTTTCAAAGGGAGGCAATAGCGGTATTTTCATAATGACCCAGGAGGTTCCCGGAGTTGAGATCTATAAATCCTCACCTGAAATGCAGGTACTGGATAATATAAATCATCCGGATGCAAACCTTGGCCTAAACGGTAACAGGCAGGCGGGCTCATTATATGACATGATCCCTGCTGTGCCACAAAATGCCAAACCGGTTGGGGAGTGGAACCAGGTAGGAATACGTGTCGAAAACGGAAAAGTAGTTTTCAGGCAGAATGGTATAAATGTGGTTACCTTCACCCTTGGCACGGAAGAATGGAAGCAAATGTGCGAGAATTCCAAATTCAAGGACTGGGAATGGTTCGTTAATACGGCAAAGGAAGGCCACATAGGTCTCCAGGACCATGGCTTTGAAGTCTGGTACAGGAATATTAAGATCAGGGAACTCTAATATCTAAGTCCGAACTACTGCTTTACGGCAGTAAAACTTTATTTTGGGGTTGTTGAAAAATTCGGTTTAAGCTTTTAATTTTTTCAACAGCTCCAATTTTTTCTTATCAACGTATTATTAAACGTATTATTAAACGTATTATTAAACGTGTTATAAAACGTATTATAAAACGTTGATGATCATATGTTCACAATGAGTTTGGATTATATCAGACGCCTTTTAATCCGATCTCCCCTGCAACCTCACGCATTCCCATAATACAGTCGGTGATCAGGTCATCGAGACTCACTCCCAGCATTTCAGCTCCTTTTTCAATAACTGACCTGTTAACACCTGCTGCAAATCTTCTGTCATTCCATTTCTTTCTTACCGACCTGGTTTCCATATCCATAACGCTTTTCGTGGGTCGCACCAGGGCGCTGGTCACAACCAGACCTGTGAGCTCATCAATAGCATAAATGGTTTTCTCGAGCAATGTAACCGGTTCCACATCCGAAGCAAGCCCCCATCCGTGACTCAGCACCGCACTGATGTATTCATCGGGCCAGTGGTTTTCTTCAAGGATCTTCCTGGTCATGATGCAATGCTGTTCGGGATACATCTCATAATCGAGATCATGAATTAATCCGATTACACCCCATTTCTCCTCATCTTCACCGTGTTTCCTTGCCATATACCTCATCACACCCTCGACTGCCAGAGCGTGCTTCAGAAGACTTTCAGTCTTGTTGTATTTTTTAAACAGCGCCATTGCTGCTTCACGGGTAGGTATAATAGATGTCATACTCAGAAAAGAAATTTGGGATTAAAGTAGTATTTTTAAGACAGAAGTACAAGGAACTACCTCTTCGCTTTCAAAACACTCACTACCCTTACCGCCCCGGGCAATTCTACTTTGAGGTAATAGACTGACGGAGCAAGCCGGCTGTCGTTCAATATGATAATGTTTTCTCCGGCAATAACCGGATATTCGAAATCAGACACGACATTTCCGCCCGGACTGGCCAGAGTGATGCGGGCTGTTCCCCCGATGTTTGAATTGACAATAATTTTCAATTCCGTCGTGAACGGATTCGGAAATACCCACAATGGTTTGTTTATGTCAGTATTTCTTATCTCGATCTTCAGAGTGTCGTTGAAAATGAAATCATCGCTGTTATTATAACCATAAGCTGTAATACTGTAGATTCCGTAACGCGTAAGATCGGCAGGGGAACTGAATGTTACAGTTACCGAATCGCCAAAAGGTATCAGGGTATTGTTGAAATGTTGCCTTACAGGGGACCCATTATTGAGGATATAGGCCATATTAAAGCCATAAATTGTATCCGGGCTCTGGTTCAATACTTTAACGCTTACAGGTTCAACACCGAAATATTCTTTCTGCAAGGGTGATGCAATCCTGGCAACTTCAATATCCCTTTGTACATACCTGACCGATCCGGGACCGGCGAAGTCAATCATATCGATGTACGCGCAATCCTGGCCATTTGAGACAGACTGGTCCTTCCTGTATATCCATTCCATTTCATTAAATCCGGCAGGCATCGGTATCACCTTCTTCTCCCAGACGGTCTCACCCGATTTTCTGAAAACTTCTTTGCCATTCACCTTGAATATCAGGTAATCATAATTGTTTTCCGATGAGACTTTATAAAAGAATTTTAAAGAATCAGCTTCGGTGTATTCCACCCTTATCTTAAGTGAAGAGGATTCATTATGTAAGATTACACCCGACCGGGCAGACAGAGATCCCTCGTATGGACTGTTTGCGGTTATGATCCAGGGTTTTAAGCCTATATTGACCCAGGGGAAGATCCTGAAATTTGAGGATTCAAATGATTCCCTTATCCTGCCTACCCTGAAAGTAAAGCTTTTATCAGCAAAATATGGATTGCAATCGATAGTGGACTGCACAGTAATATAGCTTCCCGAGGAGACTGATTCGGATAACTTTACAGGCATCGAAATAGAGGTGGTTTCGCCAAACTGCAGGATGCCTGATTTTATGCTTGGCTGAAGAAGGGAGATGTCAGGATTGGTGCTGACAATATCGAATTGTCCTGAGGTATTGCTGGAACCATTGTTTTCTATCCGGAAAACAAGGTTAAATGTCTCTCCCGGATCGGCAATTCCATTCCCGTTCCCTGTTTCAGAATCATCCATCCTGCAGCTTAAAATCTCAAGCCCGGGAGCATGAATACAAATATCTATCTTAAAATGTTTTTCGTAAGCTGAATCCTTTAGTTTAAGGTTGATGGTTGCTATTGCCTTATCCGGAATATTACCGGCAACAGTAATGCTGAAATCGTCATTCAGGTTAATCTCTGAGAGGGCAGCAAGCGTCCCGATCATCACCGAATCATTCGTTATATCAATCCATTCAGAAGCAGATTCTATAGTTGCATAAAGGTTTCCTGCATCTTTCAGGCCAAGATTGCCGATCCTGAGGCTAAGGAAAACAGATTCCCCGAAGTCAGCCAGCCCGTTAACATTCTCTGAGCTGTCATTTATGCTGAATCCGGCAAGGTCGACAAATTCCCTGTTTATATCGGAAAAATAAATGGTTTTGATAAGAGGTACTTTATTCTGACCTGTAATCACAACCAGGCACGAATCATCGGTTAATCCCGGCAGATCAAGCATCACTGAGCCGGAAGGACTGGCAAATCTGGCATCCCACAGCGTGTCAAAATGTGAAACTGCTGCATACGAAAATGGATCTGCATCGAGCGTGAGCAACCTGGTATTGTTGGGAAGAGTATCGGGCAGCTCGATACTGAATGAGTCAGGAGTACCTAACATGGGTATTATGCTTGGATCACCTACGAGGTTATATATCTCCCAGTAATATTTCTTACGCGATGAGGTACTACCGCTTACTGAAAGATTCCCTGCATAGGTCACCTGTCCCATTGTCATAAACCAGTCGGAAGGCGATTCATTGTGGGTATGGAACAACCGGTCATAAACTCCCAGACCCGTGGTTTCATAAGTCGGATTTTCTGAAGGTGTCCCGACGCCAATCGCCCAGTAAAAATCCTCATCCCAGTAAGAATCGTTCGAACAGCCTATAAAACCAATTGCTCCTTTACCTTCTGTCAGTACCATTTTGTTCCCGAACGATGATGAAAGATTGTACCGCGATGTTCCGCATGCATTGGAAATGACAAACGGATACATATTGCTATTTGTAAATGACGGGATATCAGGAACCTTTATATTAAGATGAAGCCATCCTGATGCATCACCGTGTCCTGTATAGTTCAGGAATGAAACACCGTTGTTCACAAGCTTAATGACAGAATCTTTTGCAGTATATGATTGAGGATAGTAGAAATGATACTCGTTTATTTTGTTTTGTGGTGTAAGATAATTAGTTATTGCATAATTTATCTGGCCATTCATGATATAGGAATACCCTGCATCATATCCTGCAGTGATGAGACTGCGTGAATAGAACCTGTTTGTATCGGCAAATTCGAATTTCTCATACTGGATTATCTTCTGAATAACAGCTTTAAGTTCACTGGTATCTGCAACCGGCAACCTGCCGATGAACATTTCAGGGATGTAATCACCATTGCCGTCAAAT
Source organism: Bacteroidales bacterium (assembly GCA_015712185.1). Lineage (GTDB taxonomy): Bacteria > Bacteroidota > Bacteroidia > Bacteroidales > VadinHA17 > LD21. The sequence continues at coordinate 668 of JADDYF010000088.1, read as the reverse complement.
TCACCATAATACATGTCTGTGACATTTTCTGTACCGTAATAGGGCACCTTGTTAACATCACCTATTATCAACAGGTATTCAGGAGGGGTACCGGTTACGGAGGATGCGTTATAAATAGCCGTCAGAGTATCCTTAAGTTCAGAATAGCTGTTTCCCGCAAGGTTGTCGCCCCGGTATAGCACCTTAAGTCTGTATCCTTTCTGGGTTTTCCATTTCAGGAACGGTTGCAGGTGTTTCCTGAATACCGTATCGGTCATAATAACCATTGTTACAGGTTCTTCTGTATAGCCTGTTATTACATCGTCGGGATTGAAGTCGAGAATACCCTTTTGAAGAAATTCGGTGAATAATCTCGACTCGGTTTGGAAAGCCTTTGAAACGGCTCCGGAGGATTTTGAGAAAACGATCTCGATCCTCATGGAAGTAATAACTTCCAGGTTGTTTGAATGAGGATTATACCGGACAGGTTTTATCAGCAGGTTGGCCAGACTCTTCCCCCTTATTTTGCCAACCGGTTCAATTCTGACAGTATCAGAACTTATCAATGTACGTGAAGAATAGACTGCCTTATCAAGAACGAATCCGGGTTTTGTCTTCTGCGGCTCTTTGGTTTCTCCTTCCTGTGACGGGAAAAGTATTCCTTCTATTCTGTCCCATCCCGGTCTTAT
>JADDYF010000060.1 GCA_015712185.1 Bacteroidales bacterium | reverse complement strand
GCAGACTGGTTCAGGTTCATGAAATTCATATCGATTGTTTCCCAGGGGATATCCCTGTTGAGCTGTGTATGAAAGTGAAGGAACGGCTTATTAAGGATGTTAAGACCCTTTATCCACATTTTAGCAGGCGAGAATGTATGCATCCAGCAGATCAGTCCGATACAGCTTTTTGCATTGTTTGCCTCTGAACAGAGCTCAGAGATCGAATCGGGTGTTGTCAGTACCGGTTTGAACACGACTTTCCCGGAGATCTTCGGCGATTTATCGAGTGCTGCAGCAATCTTCTGTGAATCAGCTGCTACCTGCTTCAGCGTCTCAGGACCATATAGATGCTGGCTGCCGGTGACAAACCAGATCTCTTTGTTTTTTAATTCATCCATTTTAATAAATTATTATTTCTTTTCCTGAAGCTTACCAGAAATAAATATAGAATGCAATGATCACAGCGATGATTATACCTGAGATGAGGAGGTCCCAGTTATTCCAGCTTGCTCGGGTTATTGCCTTCTCTTCAGCTGTGGCCGAGCCAACATATAATCCCCTTATGGCAACAGGATCTGCTCTTGGGGTTAACATACTTACAACTATCATAAGTGCTATCACAATAAAGAATATTATGATCTCATAATGAAGCCAGTTTGCCTGCAGGAAAACCTTGTAAAAAATGCTGTCGTGGCTCATGCCTGATCCTAAAACTTTAAATCCAAGTCTGGTCATGCCAAGGAAAAATCCTGTTACAAGCCCGATAAATCCTGCTTTCGGTGTTGTTTTTTTTGAGGCAATCCCCAGAAGGAATACTGCGGCAATACCAGGAGCAAGCAGCGACTGAACATCCTGCAGGTAGGCATAAAGTACCTTACCAAGACCTTTCATAACCGGTATCCACAGTATGCCAAGGACAACTACAGCTACCGTAGCAATCCTTCCTACTCTCACAAGTTCTTTTTCCGGGGCCTGTGGCTTGAATTTCTGGTAAAAATCAACAGTAAAGAGTGTAGCTGATGAATTGAACAATGAAGCAAGCGAGCTCATCAGTGCAGCCAACAGACCGCCTACAACGAGACCTTTGAATCCTAATGGTAGCAATTCTTTTACCAGCACTGCAAATGCAGAATCTGAATCGGGCAGGGTGATCACTCCCTTATAATTCAATGCATAAGCTATCATACCGGGAATGAGGAAGATAAATACCGGCGATAGTTTGAATGCTGCACCAAGAATTGCTCCTCTTCGCGATTCCTTCTGGTTCCTGCCCGAGAGGACTCTCTGAACAATATATTGGTCAGTGCACCAATACCAGAATCCGATTATGGCAGATCCAAGGATCACACCTGTCCAAGGATATTCAGGATCGCGCGCTGATCTCATGAGTTCAGTCATTGTATTACCGTCAGCATTGACAGGTACAGCCCGGCATATCTCCATCATTTCCGACCAGCCTCCGAGCTTAATGAGCCCGATAACCAGAACTGCCAGGGAACCAATTAGCAGAACTGGTGTCTGCAGAACCGATGTATACAAGACCGCTTTCATTCCGCCAAGAGTTGTATATATCCCGGTCAGGACTACCAGACCTACAGCGCTGATCCAGAAGAAATCAATTCCGAACATTGACTCAATTCCGAAAACCTGTTTAAAGACAATACCTCCGGCGTAGACTGTAACCGCTACCTTGGTAAAAACATAACTGACAAGAGAAATTATTGAAAGGACACTTCTGGATCCTTTTGTATAACGTTTCTCGAGGAACTCTGGCATTGTAAATACTCCGCTGCGTGCATAAAACGGGACAAAAAACCACCCTAAGATAAGTATGATCCACCCGTGCATTTCCCAGTGGGCCATGGCCATACCGCTTGAGGCTCCGGCACCGGCAAGGCCTACCAGATGCTCAGATCCGATATTCGACGCGAAAATTGAAGATCCTATGGCCAGCCAGGTGGCATCTCTGCCGGCAAGAAAATAATCTGTGGATGTTTCTGTTTTCAGCCGGGTAACCCAGATAATTATCCCGACTAAACCAAGGCAGAAAAGCCCCAGTACGATCCAGTCAAGTGTTGCCATATAAAATAGTTTAAGTTAGTAGTATGTTATTTGGTTAGTGTTGGAAATAAACATGATGAATGGCTATGATCATGATAATTCGGTCAGGTGTTTTCGAGAATGACTGTGGTCTTTGCAAATCTATGAAAATAATTATTATTTATTTCCATTCCCTTAGACACGATTGTATGAATTCGATGATCTTCTGGTTTTCTTCCTTTCCTGACCCGGTGACGGTGAATGGCTCCCCGAATTTCAGATATATCGGTTTGCGGCTGTCGAGAGGACCAAGCTCCCTGATAATCTTTCCGTTTCCCCAGAAGTCGGTTTTCAGGGCTATCGGAACTACCTGAACTCCTGCCTTTTTTGCCAGCTTCACTCCCAGGGTATTGAATTCTTCAGGTACGAATTCAACGCTTCTTGTGCTTTGAGGGAAAATAATTATTGAGATACCCTTTGACAGCAATTCCATTCCCTCATTCATAACAGCCTCCAGGTCTTTCCTGGGATCGGTCCGGCCGACCACTATCGGATCCCTCGATCTCATCACATCCCTGAAAAGGGGATGCCTGACAAGGCTCTCTTTCACAACAAAAGTGACACGACGGAGAGGTGTAACGATACCTGGTAAAATCATTGTTTCAAGGGTACTCATGTGATTGGCTATGAATAATACAGGTTCGGGAGAAACTGCAATATTTTTCATCCCGGTTATACGGAATTTACCTCCGGCCCTCTCGATAAACCTGAATATATAATGTGATGAAGCTGCCCAGGCGACATCGTCATATACTCTTTTCCTGGCGAGATGCCTTGACGTCAAAACAACTATTGCAAACTTATAGGTGAAATAGAGCCTGTTATAAAAAAGCAGCTTTTCCCAGAAGCTCACCCGGCGTTCCGGAGTATTATATGCGTCCGAATCAAAATAACCTCTTTGCATTCCAGCCTGATAAAAAATCAACCGGGATTATCTGTTAATAGTACAAAGTTAAATCTCATTTTTCAATCAGGAGTTATTTTTCTTCTGCTTTGATATCCATCATTGCCCTTCGGTATTTGTCCATGAGTTCCCTGTTAAGATTGAGAGGCGGCCGGGCTCCTTCCGGAAGAAATGACTTATACGGGTGAGTTCTCGAATATTCAGCAAACTCACTTTTTATTTCATTCAGCAGTTTCGTGTTTGTCAGAAGGTCAAGCGCGGTACCGGCCATGACCCTGGCCCCAGCGTTCAGACCTTTCCATGCTGCAGTGCCATAGCCTGCAGCTACTGTTGACCAGTGATGTCCGATCGCTCCCGGGACTCCGCCCGGGAAATCGAGTGTTGCCAGAGGAGCTATGAGCGATACCTCGCCCACGTCGGTGGAAGCACCACCCGATTGTGTACCTGAAGGTGGTGTCCACTCACCTATTTTCACCGGATAGCCAGCCTCTTTAGCACCAAGATTCTTCTGAAGTGATCTGGCAAAATTATTTTCATCATCTGTCCATTGCGGCATCCCGACAAGCTCAATATTCCTGCGGATTGTTTCAGCCATACCCTTGTTGGAATGTTTCTGATGAATCGCGGTCAGGACCATGGCTGTGTCGAGGATTGTCCCTGATGCAATTGCGGCGCCTCTTGCACAATCGACAACACGTTTATACATTTCTTCAAGATTGCCGTCAGTATTCCTGACGTAGTACCATACCGAGGCTTTGTCTGGAACAACATTGGGAGCCTCACCTCCCTCAATGACGATATAATGCAGCCTTGAGGTATATATAAGATGTTCGCGGAGGTAATTAGCTGCTATATTCATCAATTCAACTCCATCCAGGGCGCTTCTTCCGCTCCATGGTGCGGCTGCTGCATGAGCCGTCTTCCCCCTGAAGGAAAATACCGCTGAAACAAGGGCGTTGCCGCTTACACCATAGGTTGTTGAGAAACCTGACGATGCATGATTATCTATCACTGCATCGACGTCCCTGAAAACTCCTTCCCTGACCATATACGGACGGCTTATTACAGTCTCTTCCGCGGGTGACCCGAAGAATTTGACCGTACCCTGTAAATTATTAAGCTCCATGCTTCTTTTTACCGCTATAGCTGCTGCTATTCCGGCAGCGCCCATCATATTATGCCCGCACCCGTGTCCGGGAGCCCCGTTAATGACAGGATTTTGTGATGGAGTAAGTGCTTTCTGCGATATCATCGGCAATGCATCAAATTCACCCAGAATACCGATCACGGGCTTCCCGTTTCCCCATGTTGCAACAAAGCAGGTTGGCATCCCGGCTACTCCTTTTTCAACACTGAAACCTTCCTCCTCAAGTGTCCTTATCAGAAGAGCTGAAGACCTGAATTCCTGCATCCCCAGCTCGGCATAACACCATATCGAATCAGAGATCACACCGAACTTTTTAACTATCATACTTTCGCCCAGGTAATCAAACGCATCCTTTTTTGCCTTATAAAGATCTGCCTTCCCAAGGAATCCGGGTTCAGTTTTTTTCTGAGTGTATACAGGTATTGCAGACAGGAAGAGAATAACTATAAGAGCAATTGTCTTCCCGGGTTCGAAAAAGTTCTTCATTGGTTCAGGTTAAGAATGCTGTAATAAATTTGACTTACACAAATCTAATATTTAAATTGTAATTTTAACCTGCCAGTAACTCCTCAGTTGTTCAGAAACAGATTCCTTTCATGAAACTCCCGCTGATTGATTCCATCGTGTTTTTAGTGCTTACAGCCGGGAATATCATCCTTGGGGCGAGCTTTTATTTCCGGAATAAGACTTCCGATCAGTTCACCTCAGGTGAAAGGAGGCTGCCGGCATGGGTTGTAGGTATGTCAATCTTCGCAACATTCGTCAGCAGCATAAGCTTTCTTGCATTACCCGGAAAGGCATATATGACAAACTGGAATGCTTTTGTCTTCAGCCTTTCAATCCCTTTTGCGACATTCATGACAATAAAGTTCTTTATCCCCCTTTATCGCGGAATTGGAAATATTTCAGCCTATTATTACCTTGAACAGCGGTTCGGAGCATGGGCAAGGATTTATGCGTCAGTATGTTATATTCTTACCCAGCTCATGCGCACAGGTGCAATACTGATGCTCCTTGCACTTCCGTTAAATGCACTCTTCGGGTGGAACATAAAAACCATCATTATCCTTACAGGTGTGATGGTCATGTTCTATGCTATGCTGGGGGGAATAAAAGCAGTAATTTGGACAGATGCCATCCAGGGAATCATTCTGATCACCGGAGCACTGGTTTGTGCCGTCATACTAACCTTTTCAATGCCTGAAGGACCCGGCCAGCTATTCAGGATTGCAGCTGCTGACCATAAGTTCAGTCTCGGCAGCTTCGGACCAAGCCTCACGGAGTCAACATTCTGGGTCGTTCTGATTTACGGCCTCTTCATAAATCTTCAGAATTACGGAATTGACCAGAATTACATTCAACGATATATGACCACAAGTACCGACAGGGAAGCTAAGGCATCGACGGTTTTCGGTTCTTTGTTGTATATCCCCGTCTCTTTTGTATTCTTTTTTATTGGAACGGCTCTTTATTCGTATTATACAGCCAGTCCCGGGCTGCTGCCCGAAGAGCTCAGCATTGAAGGGGCCGGCGATAAAGTCTTCCCGTATTATATCGCTACCGGTCTTCCATCCGGAATAACAGGGCTGTTGATAGCATCAATTTTTGCGGCCGGGATGAGCACAGTAGCCACAAGCCTTAACAGCACTGCGACCATTGTCCTGAATGATTACTATAAGCGATATTTCAAAAAGGATGCAGGAGAGAAATCATCAATGAGGGTACTTTATATCTCTTCATTCTTTACCGGGACTCTCGGTATACTGATAGCCCTGGCGCTGGTCGGAGTTGAAAGCGCCCTTGATGCATGGTGGTCGCTGGCTTCTATTTTCAGCGGTGGAATGCTCGGACTCTTTTTACTGGGCTATTTTTCGAAAAAGGCAGTGAAAATTGATGCGGTGATCGGTGTGATAGTAGGAGTACTGGTTATTATCTGGATGAGCCTCACACCTCTGTATTTCACTGAGGGCAAAAGCCTTGCTTTCAGGAGTCCGTTCCATTCCAACCTGACAATTGTATTCGGTACAATGACTATATTCCTGGTGGGATTTTTGATGACAAAAATATTGAGTGGAAGAAATAAGTAAAAAAATAAATATGGCAGGTAAAATCTTAACGGTGATGTTATTCCTAACTGGATTTTAACAGTTCGCGTAAAGCCAATTCAGCAGGGGCTGTTGAAAAAATCTCTTTTATTCTCTTACCCCTAAATCCCCCGGAGGGGGACTTATTGATATACAAAAATTCATGAAGCCCCCCTGTTTTGGAAGGCAGAAGCAATCCCGGAAAATGAAAATATTACCTCTCAAGTACCGGCATTATCAGCAAAGCTGCCGACATTGTCACCAGTATTATTACCGCACTCCATCCTATAAAATTGGAAGATGGCTTGTTCACGAAAGCACCCATTAACTTCCTTTTATTGATAAGGATCATCATGCATACCAATACAACGGGAAGCAGGACGCCATTTATGACCTGTGACCATATAGAAATTGCAATGAGAGGAGCGTTGGGGATCAGGATGATTATTACTGATATGACAAGTATTCCGGTATAGAGAATATAAAATTCCCTGGCCTCATCCCATTTCTTATCAATGCCGGCTTCAAAACCAAATGCCTCACAGACAAAGAATGCAGTTGCCAGGGGAAGTATGGTTGCTGAAAATATTGATGCAACGAAGAGCCCGAATGCAAAAACCTGTGAAGCCAGATTCCCTGCCAGCGGTTTCAGTGACAATGCCGCGTCCTTTGCTTCATTGATCTGTATCCCGTTAGGGTAAAGGGTTGATCCGCAGGCAACCATTATAAAGAAGGCAACAACCACAGTGATAACACAACCAACAATAATATCAGCTATCGTATACTTGTAGTGTCTCATCTTTAATCCTTTTTCGATCACTGAAGATTGCATATAGAACTGCATCCAGGGTGCAATGGTTGTACCGACAAGCGCCATTACCATTGTTACGCTTTTGGCATCCATCGTTATCTGCGGATTAATGATCGATGATCCTATTTCAGACCAGTGTGGTTTTCCCATTATTGCAGAGACGATGTATGTAAGCAACGACATGCTGAAAATCAGGAAGATCCTCTCCGCGATCTTATATGTGCCCTTCACTACAAGGAGCCAGACCAGTATTGCAACAACCGGTACAGAAATATATTTGGTGACGCCAAATACTTCCATACTTCCTGCAACTCCGGCAAATTCAGTTGTCGTATTGCCTATGCCGGAGAAAAGCAATCCGATGAAGATGAAAAATGTTATTTTAATCCCGGCATTCTCCCTGATCAGGTCAGCAAGACCTTTTCCGGTCACTATACCCATTCTGGCATTCATTTCCTGGATCACAACCAGAACAATAAACGATGGAATTAAAGTCCAGATAAGTCCATATCCGTACAGGGCACCGGCAACTGAATAGGTAGTAATTCCTCCTGCATCATTATCAACGCTTCCGGTAATGATGCCCGGTCCAAGGATCATCAGGAAGATCCCGAGCCGCCTGAATATATTCCTCCTGTTGAATCTTATCCGCGACATGATAAGGATTATTTCCTTTTTCTTGCCCTGGTCTTTCTCTCACTTATCAGGTCTTCAACGACATCATCCACAACCACCATTCCCTGGAGATGGTAATTCTGGTCCACGACGGGGACGGCAAGAAGGTTATATTTTGAAACAATTTCAGCTATTGCTCTTGTTTTCTGGTTATCAAACAGATAAACAGGTTCCGACTTCATGATCTGGCTCACTCTTTTCTCAGGTTCTGCAACCACCAGATCACGCAATGTAAAAGTACCTATAAGCCTGTCATTTCTCTCCGTGACAAAAAGGTTGTAGAGTTCAGCAGGTTCGGGTTTCTTGGTCCTGAGGTCTCGTAAAACCTCCTCTACTGTTTTTGAACCGCTGAATGAGAGGTAATCAGTTGTCATTATACTTCCAACCATATCGTCGTCGTACTCAAGGAGTTCCCGTACCTCCTTGGATGACTCCGCCTCCATCTCCTTCAAAAGCGATTCAGCTTTGTCATCTTCCAGTTCGTCAAGAATATCTGCGACCTCATCGGCCGGCATTTTCTCTAGAACGTCAGCCACCTTGGGCACAGGCAGGCTTTCCACTATATGAATCTGTGCATGGGTTTCGAGTTCCTCGAGAACATCTGCGGCCTTCTCCTCATCGAGAGCGGAGAATACTGATGTGCTGGATTTTTTTCCAAGATCCTCAAGTATGTCGGCAAGATCGGAAGGGTGTAGTGTATGAAGCTTAGCGTAACTTTTTGAGAGCTTGATATTCAGATTTGAAAAATCAATTGCCTGCACATCATCCCATAGAATAAACTTGGCAGGAATATTAACCCTGAACAGTGACAGGACTTTCTTAATTGGAAAAGATATACCTATTCTGCGCAGAAGGCCTTCTATGCCGATATCTACAGCAATTGCGAATGTTCCGGCAGGAAGGGTTGCCAGTCTTACATCATTGACCCTTACCAGCTTACGTCCGTTCAGGTCAACTATCTGCTTGTCGAGAATATTCTCTACCAGCAGCAGTCCGTTATTAACGTCTTCAGCTTTAAGTTCAATGAGACCTGTACAGGTCACATTCAGCATTTCCCTGGCTTTGACTACCCTGAAAGTCCTGAACGAATAAAGCCTGACATCCTTTCCAATTTTTAGCTTTATGCCTGTTACCAGCTGCTGATTGGGATCATTTTGACCTGAAGGTATTGCACTTATCATCAAATCTTTAATGACACCGATAACATCACCGTCGGCGCCAAATGCCTCTTTACCGATTATGCCACTTAGATAAAATGTTGTGAGTGAAGTCATAGTCACCTCCTTTCCTTTCCCTGATACAGGAGGAAGTGACCATTAAGGCCAGCTACCCTTCTATATCAGTTTTTAACTTAATATATTCGCCGGGTCGTCGTCCATATGAATCCCTAAATTTGGTTTCGGGCACAAAAGTAAATCTCATCCCCAAACTTTCCAAATAAATATTAGAAATTTAAATAAGGAAAGGTATGACCGCTTTCCTGTCTGCAGGATAACCGGGGAAATTAGACCTGTACCATTTATGAGTGGCGACTGCCCTGGGAAAAAGGTTTGCAAATGTAAATACAAAAAAGGCCAAACCCGGAAGAGACCAGGTCATCAAGGCCCATCCGCCCCATTCGATAATCTCTCCAAAATAATGAGGTGATGAAATATAGCTGAACAGCCAGCCTTCGGGAACAATATATTCGTGCGGATTATTTTTCCTGAAACTCCGGAGCTTCTCATCAGCAGTCTTATTGATAGCAAATCCGGCAACGAACAGAATTATCCCGGCAATGAACTGCCAGGATATCAGCCAGGATATATCGTATGAATTCAGGTGAAAGACCCCGTATCCGTTGACAAAACCATTGACGGAATTAAAAATCATTGCCATTATGACCAGGATAAACGGATATGGCTTTTCCCTGCCCGATTGTGTGAATGGATAAATGAATGATCTGTGGATATAATGGAGCAGCCAGACTGATACAAATAATATCTGTGGTAAGGTCTTAGGGGAAGAAGCAATGAAAAAGACCGTTATCAGAGCCGGAGATAAAAACTCCATTACCAGCCATGCCCATTTGGCATGTATTGTAACACCCCATCCCTTGCGCCGGAATTTTCCATACGGCGCTGACACAAAAAACAGTGCTATAAAAACTATTCCCGCAAATCCAAAGATTAAATATAAGGAGAGGTTATAGATATTGTGCATTGCCAAATGTAAGAACTATAGGGATCTTTACAAATTCCGGTGTGGGAATTTAGCTGCCGGGAGGTTTGTTGATTGTAATTAGTTAACAGAGATTTTACTGAATGACAGGCATTCATTATAGAGTCTTTCAAATGTTTCAAGAGTTTTATTTATATCGTGCAGCCTCGCGATCTCACGGCTTTTCCCGCTCATTTTCTGATACAGATCATCATCGGAGAAAATTTCAGCAATATGAGAAACCACGGCAGGAATATCGCCTTCCTCATACAGATACCCGCTTACCCTGTTAATTACCAGTTCTCTGAGGGCACCGGCATTAACTGCAATTACCGGAACACCTGCTGCCATTGCCTGGAGTGTCACCAGGCTCAGAAGTTCGGCGATGCTTGCAATAATAAAACACCTGCTTATTTTATAGAAATAAGGGAGCTCATCATCGGGGACAAAGCCGGTGAAGACCACCCTGTCGGTGATGCCCGATTCTTTTGTAAGCTTCTCAAGAGTGATCCTGCTGGTTCCTTTACCAACAACTACAAGGCAGAAATCAATTTCCTTTACAGCCAAAACCACGGAATGAATTATCTCCTCAATTCGCTTTTCCGGGTCGAGTCTGCCCACATACAGCAAGACAGGTTTATCGGGGATCTTATATTTTGCTCTGATATTTACAGGATTGTCTCGGGGATTAAATGCTTCAAGATTAATACCGCTGGAAATGGCAACAGTATCCACCTTCAACCTTCTTTTAATCAAATGAACTCCTGTTTCTGTCGGAGTTGTGACCAGACTGACTTCATTAAAAACCATTGAAAAATCCTTCCATAACCGGGATTCCAGCCATTGTTTGAATCGCTGGTTCTTAAAAAAAACAGTAATGTTCTCAGGCATGAAATGGTTGGTTCCAATTATAGGGATCTTCAGATCACGGTTTACTTTTACTACCATTTTGCTTACCCAGAAATGATCCTGGATGTGAATAATATCCGGCTTAAAACGGTTGATGATCCTTCTTATCCTTGACCTGAGGAATGTGTGAAGGGGATAACGTACTGAAGGATAAAACCAGATAGGCAGTGAAGGCACGCCATTAACATGTATCCCGTTAATTATTTTCCGGTATGGATATATTGAATCCGAAGGTGTAATTACCTCGACCTTATGACCTTTTTGAAGGAGCAGGGATCCAATACCATACATAAAATAATAAACGCCATTTATATGCGGGTAATAAGTTTCTGATACAAAAAGAATCTTCATGATTTCATGTAAATTGATTCAGCACAATAAAATGAAATGATTCCGGGCATGGCTCATGAACAGATAAAAATCCTGATTTCCCATTTCAGTAAAAACTTAAGGATTTATTGCGACATCAGCGGATACACTAATAAACATATCCGACCATAAAAATAACAAATACAATTATAAAATTAGTTAATCAATCCAACTTATATTCGGATCGAAAAATCAGATGAAACTGAGAAAATCCATTTTATAACTCAGGCTGGCAGAAAAACACTTTTTTAAAGCTGATCTCCCCAATTCCTTTAAATTGACCTCTCATCTTTACTTTTTTATTTATATTTGACACTTCACCCTTAATTCTTGACCTGTGAGAAAGTTACAATTAGCCCTCTCGAAATACGATGCCCCTCAGAAAGCCATGCAGGCAGGTATCTATCCCTATTTCAGGGAGATTGAATCGGATCAGGACACTGTTGTTAAGATTAAAGGAAAGGATGTCCTGATGTTTGGATCAAACAGTTACCTTGGCCTGACAAATCATCCCAAGATCAAGGAAGCGGCCAAGAAAGCCATTGATAAGTATGGAACCGGCTGTGCCGGATCGAGGTTCCTTAACGGCACACTCGATATCCATATCAGGCTCGAGGAACGGCTTGCTGATCTTGTCGGAAAAGAGGGTGCTCTTTGCTACAGTACAGGATTCCAGGTCAACCTTGGGGTTGTTTCCGTCCTCACCGGCCGCAGGGACCACGTTCTGCTTGATGAACTAGACCATGCATCCATAATTGAAGGGAGCCGGCTTTCATTTTCCAAAGTTCTTAAGTTCGCCCATAACGATATGCATGCGCTCGAAAACAAACTGAAACGATGTGCCTACGACAGCCTGAAACTTATTGTTGTAGACGGGATATTTTCGATGGAGGGTGATATTGCAAATCTGCCTGAGATTGTCAGGCTTGCTGATAAGTATGATGCTACAATAATGGTTGATGACGCTCATTCAATCGGCGTACTGGGTAAGAACGGATCAGGAACTTCCTCTCATTTCGGACTCACAGATAAGGTAGATCTTATAATGGGTACTTTTTCGAAATCTCTTGCGTCACTCGGCGGCTTTATTGCTTCCGACAAATACACAATTAATTTCATCAAGCACAATTCACGGTCGCTGATCTTCAGCGCAAGCATGACTCCTGCTTCTGCTGCTTCGGTTCTTGCAGCTGTCGAAATAATGGTAAGCGAACCCGAAAGGATCAGCCACCTCTGGGATATTACCCGTTATGCTCTTAAAACCTTTAAAGAGTTGGGATTCGATACTGGCAGATCTGAGACACCCATTATCCCTTTATTTATACGTGATGATCTGAAAGCTCTTTTACTCACCAAAGCGCTCCTTGCCGATGGGGTGTTTGTAAATCCGGTGGTATCACCTGCGGTGCCGAAGGAAGACTGCCTCATCAGATATTCACTGATGGCAACCCATACAAAAAAGCAGGTAGATATTTCCATCGAGAAGATTACTAAAGCCGCAAAAGCGCTTAAGATCCTGAATTAACTGTGACCTGATGAAACAGTAATTTGGCGGCAAATCCCCTCTAGTCCCCCCTTCGTGGGTGAAAGTTAAAGAGCTATGAAGAAGGTAATTCTGATAACAGGTGTCTCTTCAGGATTCGGTAAAGAATCAGCACGACTTCTGGCAGAAGCAGGACACATTGTATACGGGACAGTAAGGGAAGGTCCTGATACAGGGGATAAATACCATATCCTCTGGTTAGATCTCACCGATTTCAATTCAATAGAACAGACTGTAAAAGAAATCCTGAGAAGGGAAGGAAGGATAGATATTCTGATCAATAATGCCGGTATGCATACTGGCGGACCCGTGGAGACATCTCCTCCTGAAAACATAAGACTTCAGATGGAGACCAATTTTACGGGAATGGTGCATCTCACAAGGACAATTCTTCCGCATATGAGAAATCAGGGAGATGGTATGATAATTAATTTCGGTTCAATCGGAGGAATAATGGGTTTGCCTTTCCAGTCCTTCTACTCCGCAAGCAAATTTGCTATCGAAGGATTTACAGAAGCTTTGAGAATGGAGGTCAGTCAGTTTAATATAAAGGTTATCCTTATTAATCCCGGTGATTTTCATACAAGCAACTCGGCTAACCGCAGGAATTATCTTGCACCGACAGGACCATCCGATCCTTACCATGAGCAGTTTGAGAAGACACTTGCTGTGATCGAGAATGATGAAGCTAATGGATGGCATCCTGAAGTTCTTGCCAGAAAGCTTGTAAGGATAGTGGAGTTTAAAAATCCACGGCAGAGGTATATAATAGCTTCCCTTGAACAAAAGCTGGCGGTGGTTTTGAAATCTGTACTGCCGGGTAAACTGTTCAGGAAGATTCTGGAGAGTCATTATAAGATTAAGTGAGAATGGATTACGGTTCCCGGTATTGGGTTCTTGGTCCTGGGACTTCGCTTCTGGGTCCCTGGTTTTAGAGTTTCCGGAACGTGACACCATCTAACATTATTACCAGGCACCGGGTACCATTCACCGGATGTCAATTTCAAATAATTATGTTTATAAAAAATACGCTAATGTTAAGAATAATAACTGTACTATTAATCTGTATTTCAATAGGTTCAATATCTGCCCAGGAAACCAGTGTCAAGGAAGAATATATTCCATTTGATACTTATTCATTCAGCGATCCTGATCCTGTAGCTCAACCCGGAAAGATTTTTCCCTATTTCAGGTTTGAAGGTTATTCTTACAGTCCGGTAGTTCAGAAACATAAAATGATAGTTCTCGAGAACAATTGGATTAAAGTCTGGATTGCTCCCGATATCGGAGGTAAAATATGGGGTGCACTTGATAAAAAGAATAATCAGTATTTTATTTACTTCAATAAAGTAGTAAAATTCAGGGATATAGCAATGAGGGGACCATGGACTTCAGGTGGTATTGAGCATAACTTCGGAGCAATAGGGCATGCTCCCACAGTAGCCACCCCGGTCAATTATCATTATCAGAGAAATTCTGACGGAAGTGTATCGTGCTTTGTAGGTATGACAGATCTTCCCTCGAGGACGGAATGGAGGGTAGAAGTCCGGCTTCCAAAGGACAAGGCCTGGTTTGAAACAATTTCGTACTGGCACAATCCGACTGATCTCAAATCATCCCTCTATCACTGGCAGACAGCTGCTGCAAACGGCACTGACGATCTGAGGTTCTATTTCCCCGGGAAGGCAGCAATCGGACATGACGGCGAAGCTATAGGATGGCCTGTAATGCAGGATGGAAGGGATATCTCCTTTTACAGGAACAACAATTATAACTCCTCTCACAGCTATCACGTCATCGGAGAATATACTGACTGGTTTGCCGGATATTATCACAATAGCAACACCGGATTCGGCCACTGGACAAGACAACCAGTTAAACCGGGAAAAAAGATATGGATCTGGTCGCTGGCAAGAGACGGTGCAATATGGGAAAAACTGCTGACTGACCCTGAAAAAGGAAATACACAATACATTGAGATGCAGACAGGTCTCCTATTCAACCAGGAAGCTGACAACAGTACATTCAGCCCGTTCAAACACTATTTTTTTGAACCCGGCGCTGTGGAAACCTTTAAGGAGCTTTGGTTCCCACTCAGCGATCTGTCGGGGTTGAAATCAATATCAAAGGAAGGCATCCTGAACATTGAAAAGAATGCATCCGGTTATAGTATTCAGTTCCAGGCACTTTCCTACCTACGGGATGATCTTCAAGTCGTTGATCTGTCCGGTACGGTGCTTTATGATTTTCATGTTGATCTCGAGCCTGAGGAAGTCTTTCAGAAATCCTTAAGTCTGAAAAACGAAAATGTCAGAATAAAACTGGTAAACGGCGAACTCATGTATGATATGTCAGATAATAAAGCGAATGTTCTCGACAGACCTCTGACTATTCAGGAGGATTTTGACTGGGAATCTGTCTATGGATTATATACAAGAGGGATCGAAAAATCCAGGCAAAGATTATATGAGCAGGCAAGGGATCTGCTTAACAGCTGCATCAGTAAAGATCCCTGGTACTTCCCTGCCATTACTTCGCTGGCTGAGATAGATTTCCGGCAACTCAAATATGAAGATGCCGAAAATAAACTGCTGAAGGTTATCAGTTTCAATACCTATGATCCTGATGCAAATTTCCTTTATGGGGTGATCCTTACAAGGAAAAAAGAGTATAATAAAGCACGCGATGCTTTTGGTATAACTCTACGCTCGCCGCAGTATAAGACAGTCTCGCGCAATAAGCTTGCAATAATTGCTCTTCTGGAGAACCGGACTGACGAAGCATGGGAATACATATCGGAAGGTCTCAGGTATGACGGAATTAATAAGAATATATACAGAACTGCATCAGTGATAGCCCGCCTGAGAGGAGACAAGGAATCTTATGAAGAGCTTTTACAAAGAATGCTTGAAACGGATCCCCTTAATCATTTCGCAGCTTTTGAACAATATTATTCCAGCCAGGATAGTGAAAAGAGGATCAGGTTCACATCAAAAATAACCGGTGAGCTATGTTACGAAACCTATATAGAATTAGCTCTCTGGTATTATAATGCAGGATTACTGCGCGAAGCGCTTGCAGTTATGGAGCTTTGTCCCGAAGCCCCCGCGGCAGATTATCTTACCTCGTATCTTGCTTTCCTCCTGAATGATAAAGTCAAATCCCAGATCCATCTTCAAAGAGCTGTCAGTGCTGATGACAAGCTTGTGTTTCCTTACAGGGATGAATATGCCGAAATACTGGCATGGGCGGATAGCAGGCAGAACAGCTGGAAAACAAAATATTATTCAGCAATTCTTTACTGGAGCAGGCAACAGAGGCAAATCGCTGCAAAATATTTTAACGAATGCGGTGATCTGCCGCAAAGCTACAGCTTTTACCTTACAAGGGGAAAATTTCTTAATGAGGAAAACAGTACAGCAGGAGAAGCTGATTACCTCAAAGGGTTGAAAAATGGAGCCGATAACTGGAGACCTTATCATACACTCTATAATTATTATATTTCAAACAATATATATGATAAGGCATTGAACATTACCGCGCAGGCAATTAAAATTTTTGATAATATTTATACGCTCAGGTTTGATCACGCCATGTCGTTGCTTTATAATGGCAGATACGAGGAAAGCGTTAAAATCCTTGAAAAAATTCAAGTGCTTCCACACGAAGGTGCAGGTTATGGCAGGACAGCCTGGAAAACTGCCAATTTGTTAACTGCTCTCAATTATTATTTATCCGGCAGTCAGAAAAAAGCACTCATTTTTGCAAACAATGCGTATGAGTGGCCCGAAAACCTCGGTGTCGGACGACCTTATAACGTTGATGAGAGGGCTGAAGACTTCATACAGGCAATGATTCTCGAAAAGGCCGGAAACAAAAAAGGTTCTGTGCGGTTATTTGAGAAAGTCGCTGATTATAACGGTGGTGAGCCTGCGGATAACAGATCAGTTAACTACCTGTCGATATTGGCAATGAAAACACTCGGGAGGAAAGACCAGGCTGACAGGTATTATGAAAGGTGGATGGAGCTTAACAGGAATGAATTCATTGAGAAATGGACCAAGCTTAATCTGGAAAACAACAAAGACCAGGCAGCGGAAATTATAAAATCTCTTTCCGGAGAAGGAAAAGGTACACCCTGGAATCCTCCTGGAACTGATGCGGATTTCCGGCTCGTAAATGAAATTGCACAAAAACATAAAACAATATTCCCATAAAAGGTTAATACTGAAGGTAAACCGGTAAGGATTTCGCTACAGGAACCGGTTATGATTTCAACCTTCAAATTATGAATTGCGGAATTTTCATAAGTTCACC
>JADDYF010000018.1 GCA_015712185.1 Bacteroidales bacterium | reverse complement strand
AATTATAAAATATCCAACCGATGGCAAGAGTGTAAAAGAATTTGTTTTTAACTTTTCTTCAGTAACCCCTTCATATAAATACTTTAAATTACTACTGATAAATTGTACGCCAGTACCACCTGAAATTACAATTTTACCTTTTTCAGTTTGTGAGTAGATTGTCGTATTAGAAACAATCAGGATTAAAAGAAATAACTTTTTCATTTTTTAGATTTTTAATTTACAGTATAGTATTATTACTCATTTTCAACTTTTTAAGAGTTACAATTCTCAGCTTTTATCGGTTGATGGTTTAAACTTTAAATGAAAAGAATAAATGTCCAGGTGGTCAGCCTGTTTAAGACCACTTATTTTTTAGAAATTACTTCAGTTGGTATCAATGAGTTGCAATAACTCAATTAATTATTAAAAAGTTGAACTAAGCTACTATCAGGTTTTTCAATTATAATCAAAGTTACACTATGTTGAAGTAAAAGTCAATTTTATTTTAACAAAAAACAATCCGGATAATGATTTCCGATAATATATCGGACTTACCTTACGGATATCGGTTTTGGCGCAGCTGGCAGATATACAACCTTATCATATTGTATTGTTCATTTCACTGCCAAAGTAGCATAAGATTTACAGAATTTACCGTCACATTTTAAAATATTGATCAGGGGTGCCAAACAGGGGTTCCGTTTCAGGGATTCAAATCTGAATATTAATGACCTGAGTAAATAAAATCGCGTTATAGTCTTGGTCTTAAACTGTTATAAAATATAGTAAGACAGTATTTTGAGCCTCCAATGGGATGCCGACGCTTCGTTGTGCTCAGGTCGGCACTTCGTCCCGTTCTGCGGGAGTCAGCTCGAATGCTGACGATTCTGTCAGCATCCTGACCACTGACGCTCCGGTCAGTGCGTCAGGACCCACACCACGAGGCAGAATGTTGAGCCACCTCGGGGACTCGAACCCCGGACCTGCTCATTACGAATGAGCTGCTCTACCGGCTGAGCTAAGGAGGCAAAAACGCTGCAAATATAAATAAAAATCACTCGAGTTTCTCCAGCCTCTGGAGAAGCGGCGGATGTGAATAATGAAAAAACACATATGCCGGATGCGGCATCATATTGGAAAGATTTTTTACAGAGAGTCTCTTAAGGGCATCCGCCAGTATCTCCGGTCTGTAATTCTGCCTTACAAACCGGTCCGCGGTAAATTCATTCTTCCTGGAGATATAATTCACGACAAGTCCTATCACTAAAGACAAAGGGCTGTAAAGTATACCGAAAACGATCAGCCCGAGATGAAAGCTGGGATCCTCAGCACCCAGCGCCTGCGACAGCTTCGGACTGTCAACAACAAGGGAAAACAGGAAAAGCATCAGCCCCGTAATGACGAAAGAGACCAGCAGAGTGAATAAAACATGTTTCTTCCTGTAATGACCTATTTCGTGCGCCAGGACTGCAACGATCTCATCTTCGGACAGCTCTTTCTGCAATGTGTCATAAAGCACAATTCTCTTTTTGGGACCAAAACCCGAGAAATATGCATTGGCTTTTGTACTGCGTTTTGATCCGTCTATAACATATATATTCCTTATTTTGAATCCCGTCCTGGCAGCAAACTCGCTGATCTTGTTGCGCAGAGTCCCTTCTTCAAGGGGTTTCTGCTTGTTGAAGAGAGGAACTATCAGCTCTGAATAGAACAGGTTCATGAATACAGAGAACACCGTTATCAGCCCCCATGCATACAGCCAGAAACCTGGTCCGGTCTTGTAGTAGAACCATGTAATAAGCCCCAGGACAGGTATACCTATAAGAAGTGCAATGAACCACGATTTGATATGATCGGTTATAAAAGTCCTAAGCGTCATGGTGTTAAAACCGTATTTCTTCTCAATGACGAAGGTATCATACCAGCTGAAGGGAATGTTGATCAGATCTGATGCCAGCCCGATTATTCCAAAAAATATCAGCGAGATGACAACCATGTCAGTGCTTAACGACCTGGCAATATTATCAATGAGAGAGAATCCTCCGGTTATTATCATTATCAGAATTATTCCCAGGTTGAATGATGATGACCATAATGACAACTTTTTGTTATCCCTTTCATAGTTCTGGGTCTTTCTGTACTCCTCATCGTCGCATATCCCCTTTAGTTTAACGGGAAGTGTATCAGACCACATTGAGTTGTTAAGGTGTTCGAGGTACCGTTCAAGAATAAACCCGGTAACCGGAATAATCAGAATAAGAAAGAAGATGGTGTTGTGCATAAGACGGTATCAAATAAAAAAGCAGGGTGCCTGTTTAAAATAAATGTGGAATAAATATGTCTCGCTGCATTTCCTCGTGCTAAAAGGATAGGCACCCTGCGAAGTTGTAAATATAATAAAAATATTTTTAAGTCAACATACCTCCGCAGATATTAAATGTTTGTCCGCTTATATAAGATGACAATTCTGATGCCAGGAATAATGCTGCATTAGCAACATCTTCAGGTGTTCCGCCACGCCGCAGGGGTATTTTCTCGATCCACGATTTTTTTACATCCTCGGATAATTTCTCAGTCATTTCTGTTATAATGAATCCGGGAGCCAGTGCATTGCATCTTATATTTCTTGATCCGACTTCTTTTGCAACACTTTTTGTAAATCCTATTATCCCGGCTTTCGATGCGGCATAGTTACTCTGTCCCGCATTGCCTGATACACCGACAACTGAGCTCATATTGATTATTGAACCGCTTTTTTGCTTCAGCATTACCGGAATGACAGCTTTTGTCAGGTTAAAGACCGATTTCAGGTTGACTGTAATCACTGTATCCCATTGCTCTTCTGTCATCCTCATCAGCAGGGTATCCCTGGTGATCCCTGCATTATTAACAAGGATGTCTATCTTCGAAAAATCCCTGACTGCTTCATTGACCACCCGCTGAGAATCCTCATGGCTTGCTGCATTCGATACATAACCCTTCACCCTGACTCCCGCAGACTCTATTTCCTTTATTGCATTGTTGAATTCGTCATCATCTGCAATGTTCGTAAGAGCTAAATCCGCCCCTTCCCGGGCAAAAAGCAAAGCGATTGCCTTGCCGATCCCTCTTGACGCCCCTGTGATCAGGGCTGTTTTGCCTGTTAATAATCCCATATTTATTTTAGTTTAAATTGCAAATATAGAAGTTTTTACCCCCCAACCCCCCAGAAGGGGGGCTAAATCTCTTTATTCTAGTAAACTTCTATAATAACCTGATTTTCAGGCCCCCTTCAGGGGGCATTCCGCGAAGCGGAAGGGCGTTCTTGTCCCTTCAGGGGGCATTCCTCGAAGCGGAAGGGGGTTCCTACCCCTTTAGAGGTAAGACAGTGAATTCATGAAATTAAACTTACATGACATTTTCACTTTGGTCCCCTGATTATCTTTAAAACTGTATTCCCAATCTCTGCCGGCGACTCCACAACATGTAATCCGCACTCCTTCATAACTTCCATCTTGGCTGCAGCAGTGTCATTCTTCCCTCCCACGATCGCTCCCGCATGACCCATTCTGCGTCCTTTCGGAGCGGTCTGACCTGCAACGAATCCAATGACAGGTTTAGTACCATTTTTCCTTATCCATTCTGCAGCCTCATTCTCCATATTACCTCCTATCTCACCAATGATCACTATTGCCTCAGTCTCAGAGTCATCCATCATCAGCTTTACAGCTTCGACTGTCGTTGTGCCAACAACCGGATCCCCTCCTATTCCGATACATGTGGATTGCCCCATTCCCAGCCTTGTCACCTGATCTACCGCTTCATAAGTGAGAGTACCCGATCTTGAAATGATCCCGATGGTGCCTTTGCGGTGTATGAAACCAGGCATAATGCCGACTTTGGATTCACCGGGAGTGATTATCCCGGGACAGTTAGGCCCGATCATCCTGCAATCAAGTTTCCTGAGATATTCCTTCACCATTACCATATCTGAAACAGGGATGCCCTCGGTTATGGTGACAATAAGTTTAATCCCTGCTTCTGCTGCTTCGAGAATTGCATCAGCTCCGGATGACGGAGGAACAAATAACACCGAAACATCTGCCGATGTGTTTCTCACAGCATCCCTGACTGTGTTGAAAACAGGCAACCCGAGGTGCATCTGCCCGCCTTTGCCGGGTGTGACACCTCCGACAACCCGGGTCCCGTAGTCAATCATCTGTGTTGAGTGGAAGGTCCCTTCACTGCCTGTGAATCCCTGGACCAGTACTTTTGAATTCTTATTCACGAGAATGCTCATAAACTACAGAATATTAATATTATATGAGTTTTATTATACTTGATATGTTTTCGGTCTGTTAAAGATCAGACCTCCAAAAATACCATAATATAATCTCCTTTTCGTTATATTTGAGTAACAAATATTGCATTTTTTCATGGTAAATATTGATCCGGTATTATATATAGGTATATCACAATCTTTTTTTGCAGGCTTATTAATCTCGACAAAAAAACCATTCACGATTGCTAACAGGATTATGGCCACCTGGTTGTTTCTGATTTGCATCGAACTGGTTTTTGCCCTTATTAACTCGAGGGTAATTGAAATGTACGCTTTCCCCTTTGTTGCCTTCACATACGGGCCGCTTCTTTTTCTCTACGTACAATTCATGACACATCCCGGTAAAAGATTCAACTGGCTTGCACTGATTCACCTAATACCCTTTGTGACATTTTTTACAGTTTCGGTGATTTTCAGGTCTTTTCCTCTGCTCAGAGACCTGAGAAGCTTTTTTGTGCCTGACAGGTTCATTTCCCTGAGAATAGTTTACAGCACCTGTTTTTTTCTTTCCGTGACTGTCTACAGTGTTTTGTCATTTATTATGATAAAGAAACACCAGGATAACCTGAAGAACCTTGTTTCTTATACCTCCAATGTCATAACGCTTAACTGGCTTAAGATTTTGTCAATAAGCTTCTACGTCGCATTTCTGGCCCTATTCATACTTGGCGGACTGAATATGATAGGAGATTTCATTCCATTCGATCCGTATTTTGTTGTGTTTGGCTTTATTGGCTTGCTCTCATTTGTTTATAGTATTTATGGTATTAAACAGCCTGTGATTTTCGGACAGGAGATTAAGATCAACGGTGAAGACAGGAAAGAAACTGAAAAGTACTCCCGAAGCGGATTAAAGGAAAAACAGGCAGGGATCTATCTATCGAAGCTGATAGATTATATGGAGACCGAGAAGCCTTATCTTAACAGGGATCTGAGTATTCTTGATCTGTCGAAAATGACCGGTATCCCCCGCCACCATTTAACCCAGGTGCTGAATGAAAAGCATAAAAAGAATTTTTTCACTTTCATAAATGAATACAGGGTCAAGGAAGTAATTAACAGGTTTTCCAACCCGAAAAACAATAACTTCACTATCCTGGCAATAGCGTACGACTCAGGTTT
This sequence comes from Bacteroidales bacterium, assembly GCA_015712185.1. GTDB lineage: Bacteria > Bacteroidota > Bacteroidia > Bacteroidales > VadinHA17 > LD21. The sequence goes on along the minus strand of JADDYF010000018.1, from coordinate 2,205 downwards.
CAATTCAAAGACGACTTTCAATTCCATTTTTAAAAGCCAGACCGGGCTGACTCCCAGTGAGTACAGGGAGAAAGCTACGGGGATAAAAGAATAGGCGACCGTCAACCAGGTTCTGGTTCCGGTCTTCGGTCCCCTGTCTATAGAAACCCACCCCTGACCCCTCCAAGGAGGGGATCTTTATTACGGTCTTGGTCGCCTGTCTATAGAAACCCACCCCTGACCCTTCCAAGGAGGGGATCTTTATTTCGGTCACCGGTCTCCAAGAATAACAGCCTGAAGCCACACACTTGTAGCCGGTAGCCACATACCGGATTAGTACATTCCAAGCGGCTCGTACGACAAAATATTCTTTTAATAGTTCGGGAAAGACGGATCAGACGATTCGTATTTTATTATTCAATTCATTTGCATCAGATCCCTTGTGTTCGGTGTAAATGACATTTAATAGTTCAATTATAATTGCCGCTTTTCTTTTCTTTCTGCCAGATTCTATTTCAGGCCAGGATACCACCCAGGTAGTCTCTGTTCGTGAAAAAGAAAACCGGAGAATAATATTTGGTTTTGTGCGGGGAGGGATCTATGGAAGCCTTAAAAACACAGATGATAAGCATCTAATCTCCAGTGCGTTCTCTGACCTTGGTCTGAAAATTGAAGCTGAAAGCGGTGCATTTTTCAGAACATATGCCGATCTGCGTTTCAGATACGGAACCGAGTTTCACGATCCGGTAAGCAGATTCGATCTCAGGGAAGCATATGTTACTTTAAATGGCCGGCATTGGGACATAACGGCAGGGCAAAAGATAATAAAATGGGGACGGGCTGATTTTACAAATCCGACCTCGAAATTAAGCCCGCAGAACTTAATATCACGGTCGCCTGACCGCGAGGATATGGACATGGGCAACTTGCTTTCGACCATTAGATGGTATCCTTCCCCCCTTATCAGGATTGAAGCGGTTGCCCTTCCATATTTCCGTTCATCCCGGTTGATCATAAGTCCTGTTCCGGTTCCTGAATACGTAACAGTCAATGAGATCAATTCACTCATTACTGATAAGAAGATGCTCAGCTACGGATTGAAATCCGACATTCATATGAGGGGAATTGACTGGAGCATCTCGTGGTTCGACGGTTATGATCCGATGCCCGGTACCGCCCTGACAAGATTCAGTCTTGATCTGTCCGGACCTTTTCCTGTCACCGCAACTGAACTGACTCTCAAACCATATAAACTGAGGGTTGCCGGATTTGATTTTGAGACCTCCGCAGGCAGGATTGGTATCAGAGGTGAAGCAGCCTGGTCAACACCATATCTTAAGAATGATAATGCAGAGTATGTGCCATTCTCAGAGATAAAGTGGGTGACAGGGATTGACTGGCCGTCTGGTGTATGGCGGTTCATACTCGAATATTCCGGGAAAAGAGTAATTCATTTCAGACCTTCAGATGCCGATCCGGTAATCGGTACCGAGCCCGATTACTTAAAACTGGCACAACTGATGCAGATCCCGGGTTTTGACCTGACCGAATATGTCCGCCAGCAGGTTGGTGTCTTCAACCGGCTTTATAACTACCAGATGGAAAGGAACTATCACAGCGCCGGTGTACGGATAGAATCCGATCTGGTGTATGGCAAGCTCACACCTTCCCTGTTCGGCATGTACAACTTTACGTCACGCGATCTTCTGATAATACACGAATTAAAGTACAAACCGGCAGACGGATTCACGGTTACTGCCGGTGTTGAGTTTTATTCCGGAAAGGAAGGTTCATTGTATGACCTGATTGATGAATTCATGAACTGCCTTTATGTCGGACTGAAAGTTGATTTCTGATTATGACAACACTGATAGTAAAATACCGCTGGATAATAATTGCAGTCTGTGTTCTGACCGGTCTGGCTTTTGCAACTCTAATACCCTTCTCAAAAACCGATCCTGAGATAAGGAACTATGTTCCCGCCACGCTGAAATCGAAAATTGAAACCGATAAAATTGAAAATGAATTTGGCGTGCAGGATATGATCGTTGTTCTCTTCAGCGACAGTTCGATCCTGACACCCGGCAATCTGAAGCAGATAAAGGATATAGACCGTGATATTTCAAGAGTACCGGGTATCACAAGCCGAATTTCTCCGTTCACTATACGGACAATAAAAAATTCGGAAGGTATGATGATTGCTGATCCGCTGATTCAGAAGATTCC
>JADDYF010000441.1 GCA_015712185.1 Bacteroidales bacterium | reverse complement strand
GTGGTGACGCGTCACTTAAACAGTGTCACAAAACAATAACTGGCGAATTTAATTACGCTCTCGCTGCCTAAGCGAATAAAGTAGCTCAGGCTTAATCACGCCAGATATGGTGTGACGGGACGTCTCCCGGGCGGTTCTGCCCTGATCCAACCCGATACGGAGGCGCACGGAATCCGGGGCTGGCCTGAAGATTGTTCCGGTCGGAAGGTGAGACAAAAAGGAACTAAGGTCCGGTTAGGTTGTTCTGCAGCTGGCCGGTCACAAAAATCAAGCAGGACTAAGCATGTAGAAAGCGTATGGTCTCCATGTTTGGACGCGGGTTCGACTCCCGCCAGCTCCACAAAGGACTGTAATTCAATGAGTTATAGTCTTTTTGTTGCCCTCTCGCAGCGCAGGTATTTTCAGCGTTTCCGATGCTTAAATAACGCAAGCGTGCATTTACTGAAAAAGTCGGTGAACTTAATCACTTTTCGCCTGATACGATTGACCAGCTAACGCTGGAGTTAACTCTTTGATCTATAAACAAATATTAAAACGATGACGACCGGCAGAATGTGGTCAGGCCTTTCGTCTTTTGCATTTGACGGCAAAATTTAATAACTAATTGAAACAAGAACCGTAATGTCCATTGAATGATGTTATATAAAAATACAAAAATATTGAACTTATTAATAACCAAATAGATTAGGTTTTTTCATAACCATAAAATAGTGCAATAAAAATTTGGAATTTTAAGAAATTTTTGTTTAATTTTGATACAGATAAAAGTAAACGGGGAAAGTCGTTTTCCTTATAAAGAAAATGGTTGATGTCAAGGTATTCTCTGTGAGATTACAGCTTTGATTTATAATTTAATACTATATGGATAATGAAGTAGTTTTATTCAATAGTTATTAGATAATAGATAAGATGAAAATAGGTATATCCCTTTTTTCTATTTTTATAAATGTCACAGGCATTTTTGCTAACGTAATAATGAATAATTAGCTGTTGTAGAAATATTTATAGTATAAAGATTAATTTTTTCTCTAATGTTAAATTAAAAAAAAAGGAGGATAAGCTATGTTTGAATTAGATTTAGGAAACCAGGTGCCAAGGTATGGCAAGGACAATCCCAATTGGGGTGGTCCGGCAGTAGTGCAAATGGCAATGAACGGCTATCCGCAGGGAGCAACTTCTTGTTATATTGATCAGACTACAATCTGGAATTATATTCAAGCAAACAACCAGGAAGGCGGTACAGGCTCCTGGGGTATTGGATGGTACTCTGATCCATACGCAGTAACAAAGGCGCTTAATGTTCTTTGTCCTCCTAATGGACAATGGCATGATGTTTCCAATACCGACAAATTCCAGGTTCTGTATACACTTTTAAGGTGGATGGCCAGTTACAAATACCCTTCCCCCATTTGTTTCTCAGCGCACGATGAGTGGGCGCTTTTAATTGATTACATAACTACCGATGATCCTAGGCAAGTCGCTAATACAACTCTTGAAAGAATAGGATACATAATCCCAGGTCAATATTATGAAAATTCTCCCGGCGATTTGTTTCTAACAGGACCTTATCGATGGGGACTACCTTGTGATGGTTCAACATGTGGACAAAAATGGAATAACAAATATGTAGGTATAGGCGAACCTCCTGATAATCTTGGGAAGGTTCACGCTGAACACATTCTAAGAACAGGAACAAATCTGATTGGGCCAAAGGAAGCCACAGAAATTGCAAAAATAATACTGGCAGAAATGCGTGGCCGGAAATCTAGCATATTACTTAAAAGTTTTATCGACATAAAAGCTGGGCAGCCTTTACTAGTAAAAGAATTGCCCATAAATGTTAATACAAAGGCCAAGACTATTGGAGAAATACTTTATTATATAGTACCCTTTCAACAGAAATACGAAATTAGTAGCATGGAGGAGCGGTTAACACGACTTAGTATATTGGTGAATGCATATACTGGCCGGTATGAAGGTCTTACGGTTTTCAACAGGCCGGTTCAGTATATTCAACGAAAGGAAGCATTGAAAATTGCCACAAAAAATCTTAACCTTAAAAGAATCGACGAATCCCGCATTACTGCCGATTTGGTTTTCAAACCTTTGGTTTCTTATGTTACCAGTGCCCTACCGGCTTGGAGATTAACTGTTGGTGAAAGGGAAATCTTTGTCACTCAGAACGCAATCGCTTTCGGTTCATTAAATTTCCGTCTTTACAAGGGAGCATAACACCTTATTTTTCCCCTGTCTTTATGAAAATTATTTTCTAAAAATGAATATTATGAAAAAAAATTTCATCTTCATGACTTTTTTTGTCTTGGTATCACCTGTTATTTCTGGAGAGCTCATTGATCGTGGTTCCGGACTCATTTATGATGAAGACCTGAACATCACTTGGATGCAGGTAGCCAATACCCCCTACTATCCGCAATATTGTATAGATTACCCTGAAAGGTGCAGATCCAGTAGCGGACTTATGACTTATGAACAAGCCCAGGCGTTTATCGACTGGTTCAATAATGTATATGTACTACCATGGCCGGCTGGTGAACGTAACTGGCGATTGCCTATTACACCAACAGCTCCGGATATGAGTTGTTCCCAGGAATTTAATTCAGGTTTTGGGTGTATCCTAAGTGAATTAGGACATCTCTACTATGTGGAACTTGGAAACCTGGCTGGTGAAGGTGGTTTGATTAATCGTGGTCCCTTTCTCGATATCGAAATCGACTTTAATTATTGGACTGAATGGGATTTTGTTTCTCCCGGAACTTCAGATCGCATGTCGTTTAAATTCAGGAATGGTTTGCAAATCAGATCAGACATAAATGAATCTCACTATGTCTGGCTTGTTCATGACGGCGATGTAGCACCTAGAACCGAATGTAATGATGGGATAGACAATGATTGCGATGGAGCAGTTGATATGAACGATCAAGGTTGTTCCAGTCCTAGTGATAATGATGAAAGGAGTATTATAGTCCGTCCAGAACACCGTATCTATCCATTTGAATTAATTCCTGTTCAGGCTTATGTTGAACTATGGTTGGGTGATTGGCCAGTAGTTTTTCCTGACAAACCATGTAATCTTCCTCTTTGCCCAGATCCTCCCTTATCAGCCAATATTAAAGAGAGTAGAATACCTCCTGGAATTATATCTTTAAGAGAATCCCTTTGGAGAATTGCAAAATCTGATACCATTCCTAAATTGTTTACGAGTGAAACAAAAAACTTGCTGGATATTATCAATAAATTGCCTTTAGGGATTCATTTCAATAAGGAGGTTAAGGGCAACCTGATTAATTTTGTTAAAACGACTGACTTTAAGCAAAAAAGTGTAAGTGCTGGAGAGTTGTTTGCGTCAGGAATCTTGATAAAGGCTTTGAACGCAATTGAACTTGATTGGCGATTACCAGTATTAAAACCCCAGAATGTAAAAACCGGAAAGAATGTTGGAGTTGACCTAGGGGGTATGGTGTGGATAGATCTTAAGGATGTTGAAAAGTCGGGAGATATTGGACTTGCTATCATTAGTAAATATGAATCGTTCCCTGTAGGAAAAGAGTTTTCACCAAGTTGGCCATTTTTTACTTACAAGATAGATTTTAACGGAAGTTTTGGTCCCAAAGGATATATGGACCTCACTTTCTATGTTGGGCCTCTGCGTTTCAAGAGAGGTATCACTTCATTACGAGTAATGCGTTTGGAAAAAGAAAGGCTCGTTGATATAACTACAGGAATGGATCTGTCACATGGAATTTTAATGGCCCGAACCGATCTTCCCGGGACCTTTATTATAGTGGGAAGGAACTGAAGCAGAGCATTTGGGTAAATTAATTATTTTTCTAATATCTGATTCAGCTTTTACATCGGAGATAATGCTACAGGCCAGCATTTCGAAGCAAACAGCTATACCTTGCATAACACACTGATAATTAAGCCAAAGAACCCAATACGAGTAAGATTCATTTTGTCTAAAAAGAACTCTTTCAACGTATCTGATAATATTGTAACTTTGTTTTCAACCTTGGTATCCATTGTTAGAAGTAGTATTTGTAACACTATTCTAATTTATAGAATATCAAGGATTTACGTGATAATACTAGCCATATCCATTAATAAAAACACTACAACATATTAACAATTAATTAGTTGATATATTTTGTCAAGTATTTTCCTAATTTATATAAATATTTTCTCTGGCGAATTTTTCTTAATCATATAAGACCTATTTAATAACGAATATTAAAATTAGGAGGATTTCATTATGGATCACTCATTCTTATTGTTGATAAAAAAGATCTGTATGGTAATATTGATGCTTATTTTCAATATTAACTTGTCAGTTAAGTCAGCCACAATTTATGTAGATAAACGGGCACAAGGAGCAAATAACGGAACATCCTGGAACGATGCCTATCTTGAAGTAAGGGATGCATTTAATGCTGCAAACTCAGGTGACGAAATATGGGTTGCTGAAGGTATCTACAAACCAACAGACGGGAATGAATATTCAGCTACTTTTCAGCTTAAGAATGGTGTACAGTTATATGGCGGATTTAAAGGAAGCGAGACCCAAAGAGATCAGCGAAGGTGGAATGTATATATTACAGTACTTAGTGGGGATCTTAAGGGAGATGATGATATAAATTTTAGTAACTGTAACGACAATGTCTATCATGTTGTTACAGGATCAAGTAATGCGACAATTGATGGATTTGTTATACGGGGTGGCTACGCAAGAGGATCGAATCCGTTGCACAATGGGGCAGGAATGTATAACGATAGGGTAACAAATCTTACAATTTCACATTGTACCTTTACTTTAAATATCGCAGATAATGCAGGAGGCGGAATAGAAAATTTCATGTCCTCACCTACAATAACCTCCTGTCTTATTATAAGAAATAGGTCACTTTTTGGTGGCGCTATTCACAATGATAATAGTTCACCCAAGGTAATAAATTGTATCCTGTCAGGTAATCAGGCAATTGGTAATTTCCCGATAGGTTCATCTGGGGGGGCAATTTGCAATACCCTTCGATCTTCGGTAGAATTGACTAATTGTACATTCCAATATAATATTGCCAGCCATGGTGCGTCAATTAGTAATTATGAACTTTCATCAAGTAATATAAGAAACTGTATAATATGGGGAGGAAGTGGATCTGGCGGAAATGAAATATATAACACTTCAAATAGTTCGGTAACGATCAGTTACAGTGATATTCAAAATGGTATTGCCGGAGTGAGTGGTGGAACGACATCAGGGTATAATATTATCAATGCAGATCCTGCTTTTATTTCAGAATTTCATAATGATTTTCGCTTAAAAGCAACTTCTCCATGCATAGATAATGCCAATTCAACATGGGCACCTGCTGATGATATTCACGGGAAATCAAGACCTTCAGGAGCGGGCCCGGATATGGGGGCATGCGAATATTTCGAAAGTGCAGGTATTATTTATGTTGATGCCGATGCCCAGGGAACAAATACAGGTACTTCATGGACCGATGCATTTACAAGACTGCATAGCGCTCTTTCTGAAGCATATGACGGAAGGAAAATATGGGTAGCTGAAGGTACATACTATCCACGGAAATACGACAATAGATTGACCAGT
>JADDYF010000439.1 GCA_015712185.1 Bacteroidales bacterium | reverse complement strand
TCCATTTGGTTATTATTTCAGTTGTTTAGATCATAATGAGTAACATAACAATAAGTCCGGCACAGACCCAGATTATATAACCCGGCAATACTCCTGTATGAGCCTCACTGAGCTTATGGCTGAACCACAAAACAAAATGTTTTGACTGATCATAGATATCGAAAATCTTTTCTTCGGCTTTCGTGTACATCCAGCCGAAGAATTTAAACTCTCCGATGGTTTTATAAAATTCCGGGGTAGGGTAGCTGGTCATCTCCTGCATCTTTTCACCTCCTATAAAGCTGTCCTCGCTTCTGAATTTTTTAATGTTTGTAGCGAGATAAACCAGGATACCCAGAACTATTGAAATAAGAACCAGCAGGGAGACGAAGGTGGAGTTCCAGAATCCTGTAAACTCAAACTCACCTGTCACCGGCATGAACAGTTTTGGCACAACAAAATTGGTGGCAAAAACACCGAAAACAATGCAGAACAGTGCAAGGACCACCAGCGGGATCCACATTGGTGCCGGCACCTCGCGAACCTTCTCAAGAGCCGGCTGCCTGCGGCTCAGGAAAATACCACCGATAAACTTAATAAAGCTTGCGAGCGTCAGTGCTGAACCGAGAACAGCCAGGCCAAGCCAAATAACCCAGAGCCTGTTTGCCACCTCTGATCCTGTCCCGAAATCAATTATTCCCTGATAAATCATCCACTTCGATGCAAAGCCATTCAGCGGCGGTACCCCCGAAATTGAAAGGGCAAAAATAAGGGCAGCGAAGAATGTCACAGGCATTGCTTTGGAAAGCCCTCCCAGCTCATCTATATTTTCTTCGCCAGTCCGGTATTCAATACAACCGGCGGACAGGAAGAGTCCGCTTTTATAAATAGCGTGGTTGATCATGTGGAAAAGACCGGCAGCAATTCCGATGAGTGATCCCAGTCCAAATCCAAGCACCATGTAGCCGACCTGAGAAACAGCATGAAATCCCAGAAGCCTTTTATAATTATGCTGGACGAGAGCCATCATTACGGCAACAATAATTGTTGTGACTCCTGTTATCAGCAGTATGAGTCTCATCCAACCGCCCATTATAAACAGGTCGCTGGTTATTCTTGCCAGGAAATAAATGCCAAGCAGCTTATCGAGTGATGCAGGCAGCAGGGCAGATGACGAAGCAGGTGCGTCTTTTGCATAATCGGGCACCCATGTATGGAAAGGAAAAGCGCCTGCCTTGGTGAAACTGCCGACAAGTAATGCCAGAAATCCTGAGACTGCAATGATATTATCAGTCGGCAATGAAATGGAGTTCATGCTGAATGATCCTGTCAATCTCCATAAGATGGCAATCCCGACAATCATTATAGTATCTGAAGCACCGATAAGTATAAGTGTTTTTTTCGCAGTGGCCGAACTTTCCTCATCGCGTCCGGGGATCAGCTTATAGAGGGTAATTCCGAGGATACCCCAGAATGTCAGGAATACCAGGAGATTGTCTGATAAAACTGCCCCATATGAACAACCAGTCGTAATCAGAAACCAGGGATAATAATTTCTTACCCTGTCGGCCTTAATATATACAAGCGAATACAATATTATAAGTACTGCAAAGAGGCTTATAAAAAGGATTATAAGTTTGCTGATATTGTCAATAGTGAAAGTAAAGAAGCTGGCGGCATCATTTCCAAGTGTCAAGCCGAAAAGAGTCATACACGATTTGCCTGCAATTTCATTTACAATAGTCATCTGGGCTGATGCATTGAACAAAAGAACAGAGGAAATGCCTGCCAGAATACTTACGATCAATGAAAAGATCCCTTTTGGAAGATTAAATCTGTCCGGAATGAAAAACAGGAGAAGCCCTGCTGCTACCGGTAAGAAGATCAGTAATTGCAGGTGTGTGCATACTGAAGGCTGTGAAAATATGGAGATAAATTCATTCATCCCGCTTTCAAATATTTTTTCGAAGTTCAGATGTTTTCATTACCGAATGTTCTATCATCCCGGCAGCGTTCATAATCTTTTTGTGCGACCTTATATCGTATGCAACAGCCAGCCGTTCGGTACAGCAATAGCATGGATCAACGGCTGCAAGCGAAATGGTGGCATCTGCGATGGTCTGCCCGATGCACGATTTCTTGAATGTGGCAATATTTACATAGCTTGGCGCCCTTATCTTATGCCTTGCAGGCGAATTGGAGCCGTCTGAAACAACAAAATGAAAAACTTCTCCTCTCGGGGCCTCAGCACGTCCTGTCCCCATGCCGGCCGGTATTTCCTTGATCTTTACGTTTATATCACCTTCTTTTGTCTTCCCGAGCCCTGTAAGGCATTGCTCGATAATCGAGATGGATTCATACATTTCGAGCAATCTGACTTCTGCCTTGGCAAACACATCGCCTGCTTCAGCTGTAATTACTTTCCAGTTTACCAGCGGGTAGGCAGCATAAGGGTCATCTTTCCTGACATCAATAGCAACCCCGGAAGCTCTTGCAGTCGGCCCCACTGCGCCGTAATCAATTACGTCATTTCTGGTAAGCACGCCTACACCCTTGGTCCGCGCATGAATCACAGGATCATCCATCACAGCGCCGGTAAGAAGATCAGCTTTCTTCTTTACATCGTCCAGTATTGTCCTGATGGTTGGTATTTTGCTTCCTTCAATATCCCTGCGCACACCGCCGACCCTGAACATCGCATAACTGTTCCTGTTCCCCGTTATCATCTCAAACAGATCGAGAACCGGCTCACGATACTTCCACGCCCACATGAAAACAGTATTATATCCGAGGAAATGACCTGCGAGACCCACCCACAAAAGATGGCTGTGAATACGTTCAAGCTCACCGATGACCGACCTTATATATTTAGCCCTGTCGGTGATCTCAATACTGCCAATTTCCTCCACCGCATTGGCAAATGCAAAAGGATGCGATGTAGAACATATACCGCAGATCCTTTCGACAAGAAAAAATACCTGGTCATAAGTCTTCGATTCACTGAGCTTTTCAATACTCCTGTGATTATAGCCCGTTTCCCACTTGATATCCTTTACGATCTCACCGTCACAGTATAGCTTGAATAGTTCCGGTTCCTCCTGCAGGGGGTGGTAGGGTCCTATTGGTATTATCGTTTTTTTACTCATCTCTCATTCCTGCTGTTACTTAAACTCTTTCCTGTACGGATAAACTCCTTCTGCCCAGTTGCCGTCTGAGATCAGCTTTTCCTGATTGGGATGATTAAGAAAATTGATGCCAAAGAGTTCATGCATCTCCCTCTCGATCCAGTTCGAAGCGTTGAACATGTTTGAAAGTGATTCAATCTCAGGATTTTCTTTATCAAGCACGACATGGATATTCATGACAAGCCCTGTATTATCCATGCTGAAATGATAGTGGATCTCGAATCCTTTTCTTGTATGAAGTGCCGAAGCTATTATGAACCTGAATCCGGCTGTTTTATACAAAAATTCCGATACCCTTAATATTGAACCGGGATTTATCGTAACTACAACACGCCTTTCATTCTTCTTAACTGTCTCAAGAATGTCGGCACCGAACTTTTCTTTGAGTTTTTCTATTATTGAATTTGTATCCATAATTCTCGGTTCTCGGTCCTCGTTTCTCGGTTTCTCGGTTTCCTGGTTCTATGAATTATTTACCAGTTTCACAATTCCGGCAATTATCGCTTCAGGTTTTGGCGGGCAGCCGGGTATATAAGCATTTACAGGAATGATCTTATCGACCGGACCGGCAAATGTTATTCCCTCTGCAAAAATACCGCCTGTACATCCGCAGGCGCCAATTGCCACCACCAGAACAGGCTTTGGTGCCTGATTATATATCTCAAGAAGCCTATCCTTGTCGCGTGTATTAATTGATCCGTTAACCAGAAGTACATCGGCATGCCTGATACTTCCCACCAGGACGATGCCAAACCTTTCCAGGTCGTGTCGTGGTGTCAGACAATCGAGGATCTCTATATCGCAGTTATTACACGATGCTCCACCAAAGTGGAATACCCACAGAGACTTCTTGAAACAAAAACTTTTAAAACCCACTGTTATTCATATTTAATAACCAAAAGCTATCAACACAATTGCTATTACTGCAAGCAGATTCATCCAGACTAGGAAGAAATTAACTGCCTGCTTTATCCTGATCCTCGGATTGGTATTCCTTATAAGAGTAAGAAGAAGGACAACCACAACTATTTTAAGGACAGCCCACAGGATCCCTAATCCCTTAAGATTAAAACCATTCATTAACAATGCAATAAGGAAAGCCGGCAGGATGAACAGCATAATATATTTTGCCAGTTTGATCAGCGCGTATGCAGCTCCGGAGTATTCTATATAAATTCCGGCTGTAATTTCTGCTTCTGCTTCAGGCATATCAAATGGCACAAGTGCAAGCTTGGCCTGGATGCAGAAAATACCGACAATGAATAGAAGTACCCCTGAAATACTGCCGATAAAGGGAGATCCTTCCTGCTGTGTCTGAATAATGGAGTATAGGTCAAACTGCTGCCCGCATTTCATAATAGCACCTGCTACAACCAGCAGAAAAGTAAGCTCGTAACTCAGTATCAGCTTCATTTCCCTTGAACCGCCTACAGCTGCAAGGGGATTGCCTGAGGCGAGAGATCCGATAATATATGAAAATGACGGTATTGTCAGAAGGTAAAAGATTACCATAAGATCACCCTTGAAACCTGTGGTTATATTAAACAAAGGCAGAAGAATAAACACTCCTGCAACCGTGGCTCCAAAAACTGCCAGAATCGGCGCCAGCAGGAAAATGACAGGTGATCCGTGTTTCGGAAGTATAGTCTCCTTGACAAGCAGCAATTTGAAAAAATCGTAAAATGGCTGGAGCAGCGGCGGGCCTTTTCTGAATTGTACCCTGGCAGTTATTTTCCTGTCGAACCAGGAAAGGAAAGCTCCCACGGTGGCTGCAAAAAGAAGTCCGGGGAAGACAAGGAAATAAAACAGATTAACTGCCATATCAGTATTATTTACTCTTTTTCAGTGATATACAAATATTCCTTTATAAGTACCTTATCATTAAGCCTGTAAATGTTCTTTTCAGGAGACTCATCATCATCTGTAAGCGTCACAGTACCGGGCGGACAAGCATTTATGAATTTCTCCATTTCGTCTACGTTTTCCAGATTGTATAAAAGATCTTTGTTCCGGTGGTGCCTGAAAAAATCAGTCATCATAGTCCCGAAAGGGCATATCGTTACGCACGATTTGCATGAAACACAGAGATTCGTATGTCTTGTTATTATTCCTTCATCGTCCTTTTCAAGCGCTTCTGCAGGGCATACACTTATACAGGGAGCATCTTCACATCTCCTGCAGGTGAACCTGAATACAGTAAGTTCGCAGATACTTTTCAGCCCGTTGGAATTACCTGACGGATAGAACAAAGCTTCAGGCAGGACAATAGTCGAATCCCTGACCATTGCCTCCCTTATTTTCATCATATCTATCAGTAACTTCTGTGCCATTTTCTATGCTGATCAGGTGAATAACTGGCTTATTAATTTATAGCATTAACTGGTTCATAAGCTGGAACCTTGTATCACTCAACCTGTGCGAAATAGTCTGGGATATCTTCGACATGGTCTTGAATCCGAAATCGCAATCCTTCTCTATTTCCTTATTGAGTTTTTTTGCATCTATGGCGATGACTTTTGCCGGAGTGACTGCCAACACCCAGGCTGTTGAAATAAACGGATAAAATACAGCTGACCACGAAAACAGCTGACCTTCCTCTATTGTTCCGATATGTATTCTCTTTGCCTTTGGCAGGCTGATTCCAAGTGACAAAGTTCCTTCGAGCAGAATATATAACTCCGACAGCTCGTCATATTGTTCAAACAGGACCTCCTTAACCTTGAATTCCCTGATTGAGCTCAAACGTGCAAGAGTATTAAGCTGGTCATCGGTATAATGCTCGAAAAACCTGATTTTCTTGAAATCTTCCTTTGTCAGCTTCCTTTTCTCTGTTTTCATTGATTTTTCAGATTAAGTTTCTACAATCAGAAGCTTATTACTTCCATATATCCGGAGTATTTTTCAGTTCATCATAGGTAAACACGGGTCCGTCCTTGCATACAAAAAATTCACCCATCATACAGTGTCCGCATTTGCCGAGGCCGCATGACATGTTCTTTTCCATCGACAGGTAGATCTGATCGTCGGTATAACCCATTTCAAGAAGCCTGATAGTGCCGAATTTCATCATGACAGGCGGGCCGCATACAACTGCAACTGAATTCTTGATTTCAACCTTTATCTTATTTAGAAGTGTTGTTACCACGCCTACGGAACCATCCCATCCTTCCTCGGCTTTATCCACTGTACGGTAAGCTTCAAATTTCTTCAGCTTGTTGAGTCTGGCGAAAAGTGGTTTATATATACAGTCTGAAGGAGTTTTGGATCCGTAACAAAGGATAACCTTTAAAAGCTTGTCGCTTATAGCTTCCAGAGTGTAAAGCAGGGAACGGATGGGAGCAAGGCCGCAACCTCCGCCGAGAATCAGGACTTCTTTGCCGTAGAACTTATCGACAGGGTAGCCTCTGCCGTATGGACCCCTGATTCCCATAATGAGACCAGGCTTAAGATTGTGCATATATTCAGTGACATAACCTGTCTTCATAACTGTAACCTCAAGCTTATCAGTTATGAGAGGAGAGGAGGAGGGGGTGAACGGAGCTTCTCCGATCCCGTCAACAGAAAGCTCAATGAACTGGCCTGTTTTAAATGAAAACTTCTCTTCAGGGATAAGGACAAAGGTTTTTATCAGGGGCGATTCGTCGATGACGTTTGTAAGTTTTGCCTTTAAAGGTTTATATATATTCCTGTTATTTACCA
>JADDYF010000422.1 GCA_015712185.1 Bacteroidales bacterium | reverse complement strand
CGGGATTGATTCCGGGATGCCAGTAGAAATACCTGTCCTCGAATGTCAGCAGAGCTTTTTCAAATTTCTCCGGCACCTCTGTCATTCCCGGAAATCTCCATTGTCCGTCATCTGCAATACGTGCCCCCAGAAGACTTCCATCGCGCGCCTCAACAACAGTGGACAATGGTAACCTGAACCGGGGTAATGGTGAAAGCAAAACCGTGGTAAGAACTACACCGGATGCAATCAGTACTATTTTAATAGTCCGGTTCAACTCACTGGCTGATAACCTTTACCCGTGTTCCCGGTTGCCTTGCATAACAGTTGTCGGTATACATTGCCTCGCACCATATTGACGGCTGGAAGAATTCTCCTTTATATGCTGCATTCAGGACAAGAACAAAGGTTTTGGTATCACCGGGATTAAGGTCGAAATAAGTATATACACGGTCGTCCCTGAAATCGCGGTAGTCAAACTGGCTTTCCTTAATGCCCCGGTTTGCTTCGAACAGGCGTGTATTTTGTATTTCCCATCCCGATGGGACCATCTGGTTGAGGGCTATATTTTCAATATGTGAAAAAGTACTGTTGGTAACTTTAACCACCATCATGAAATCATAACCCTGGATCAGGTTTTTCTGATCCACCGGTTTCAGATCCATATTCAGATACTCCACCATCATATTAATTCCTTTTTCTTCCTTCAAAACGTCAGAAACCAGCGGAATTCCCTTCCTTGTCAGTGTCGCGTAGGCCGGTGTTCCTGAGGTGTTCTCAACAATAAGAGAATTTGCTGCTTCAGTTATCCTGAGATTCTCTGACCAGCGTTGTTTTGCTGTGACAGACTGATCGGATCTGCTTCCATTAAGAGTGATAGCGACCTTTACAGGAGTGTCTGCATCGGGGATCATTTCGACCCATTTCATGTATGCAAAGAGTCCCCAAGCGAGTGACTGGGTGCTGTACCATGATTCGGTGCTGAGATTATCGCAGATCTCCTTCAGGAGGGGGAGAGCCTGTTCCTCACTTTTAAGGACTGTAAGAGTGTACAGAACTATAGCCTTGTCGCGTATCTGGCTTCCATAGTAGTATCCATAATATTCCGGTTCTGTGTCAATGGACCGCAGGTCGAGGAGGTTTCCCGCCACTTCGGATCGTCCGCTGGTAGCAAAAGCAGCTGCCAGGAGCCATTTTGACAACCGTGGTATTCCTGCTGATTCCCTTAGTCGGTTCATTGCAGCCTTTTCGGGCTGCCCGGCAAGAGCCAGGGTAAATAGCCTGTATGCCTGATCGTTGGCAGTGTATTTATACCTGGAATCATATCGCCATTCCTGTGCAGCCTTCCTCTGGTAGCTGATCCATTTGTTCCTGAATCCTGAAGGGATATTATATCCAAGTCTTTCGGCCTCAAGCATAAAATGTCCGGTAAATGATGTTACCCAGTTGTCGGGCTGGTATGAACCGGGCCAAAGGGCAATTCCGCCATTTCCCATTTGTCTGGCTATAAGCTTGTTGATTGCTTCTTTAATGTTGAAAGAAGATTCCTCAATGACCTGCTGGTTACCCGGAGCAAGATTTTTCAGCCATAGCTGGGGGAAGGCTGCTGATGTTATCTGTTCAGAGCATCCATGAGGATAGTTGAGCAGGTAATCCAGCCTTTTTTCGAGGTTGACGGAAGGAAGTGCAGAAATCTCGAGATGTGCTGAATTTGATCCGGCAATACCGAAAGGCTTAAAAGAGGTCTCCCATTTTTCCCCTGGTTTCAGCATCCTCATTTCAGCTCTGCTCTCAGGGGGATTGGGGCTTCTTATGTCGAGCTCGAGTTCGTAAACAGCGGTCTCTCCGCCTCCAGATGCAGTTACTCTGATCGTGGCGATCCCGGTTTTCTCTCCTGCAATAAAAGTGAGCTCTGTATCCTTTTCACCCTGTTCGGTAACAGATATGTTCTTTGCAGCCTCTTCGAACCGTATAAGATCATTGCACTCTGCCTGTAATGAGACATTTTTAATATTGTCTTTCTGAATGAAAAGAGTTACCGGGAGGGCTGCTTTTTCTCCGGGACTGATCACTCGTGGTGCAGTAACAAGCACCATGAGAGGATCTTTTACAAAGACTGTTTTTTCCGCTGCACCAAATGCCCTGTCAGTTCCGGCAATTACCATTGTTTTGACAGAACCGGTGTATTGGGGCAGCATAATTCTATGACTGTTGGTTTTACCCTGATCAAGGGTAAATGGCCCGAGAAATCTGACAACCGGAATAAATCGCTGGGCTTTATTAGCCGATCTGTCGGCCAATGCTTCATCTCCGCCGATTGCGAAAATCCTCTCAAGAGTACCGCCATAGGCTCCAAGAACATAATCATAAAGATCCCAGGTCTGTACACCAAGAGCTTCGCGTGCATAAAAGTAATTCCACGGATCAGGAGTTTTGAATCCTGTAATATCCAGAAGTCCTTCATCAACGACAGCAAGTGTGTAGGTCATTCCCTTTCTGTTTTCCTCGCTGACTTCTATCCTGAAGGATTTTTGAGATCTCACCTCATCAGGCATGATAATTATTGGTGTAAGCCGCGTTTCGGGGTCCTCAACCATTACAGGGACAATTCCGTAAAGCCTTACCGGCATATCGTTGATGCTTTGGCTGTGGGGCTGAACGACCGAGACAAATGCATATACATTTGGAGCCATCTCAGGTCTTGCTTTTATACGAACCTCTGTATTGGATCTGGTAGTTGGCGAACGGATTTCGTCCAGTATGCCGGTGGAATTTTCGAGGGTAATAATTGCCATAGCGTTTTCGGGTGTCGGGAATGAAAGTTTTATATCGTCACCCGGGTTGTATTTTTCTTTGTCAGTGCTGACAGCAAGGAGAGTAGCCCCTTCAGCATTTTCTTTCATCCCATATTCCCATGGCCAGTCAACAAGCAGCATTTTCCCTGTGGAATGACCTCCGGGTGTTGATACCCGTACAAGATAACGTCCCCAGTCTTTCCTGTTAATATTGAAGGAGAAACTGCCTTCACCGCCTGACGTCGTAATGGTTTTCGTTATCACAGGTTTATAATTCCTGCTGGAAATGTAATAGGCAAGATTTCCCCTGTCAGACTCCCACCACCACCTGTACGACAATTTATAAATGGTCATTTCGACCATTGAATTCACCGGATTCCCTTTTTCATTCACGGTAACGACCTTAACCTCATTATCGGTGTCGGTGAAAAGCATCCTGCTTTTACCTTTGAGACCCGGCAGGCTGATGCCTGCAAACACAGAGTATGGAGCATATTTATAAGTTGTCTGAATTATGCTTTCGTCTCCTCCCTGCTCCTGGACTTTTGCAGTGAAGACAGCACTAAGCATACCCGGAGCTTTCAGATCGCGGCCGGGGTCAAACTTTATTGTTGCATCGCCATTTTCGTCAATAGCATCGTCGAAAATGCTGACTGTTTCTGAATAAAACTCAGCTACAGGGTCGTCAAAGATATACTGGCTGTATTTCTCAAATTCCGTTTTTGTGTGTTTCAGAATATACTCAACAGAAGTTCTGAGATTCCTTGCCATAGAACCGTTCAGCCATTTTGCATTAAGCTTTCCTGTTGCACCCTGAACTGTTCCTCCAAGGATATCGTTCGGGAATGTAAGTGCAATCTTAAGACGGTTTGGTTTGATTGTTTCTACACGTACACGTTCGGTGAATGATGCACCGCCAATTTTAATTACTGCCCTGTAGTTACCGGTAACAGCATCAGGCGAAGTTCTGGTTGTAAAAACAAGGAGGTTCTTCCCTTCGAGTTTTTGTATCTGGTTATCTACTTTCTGCTCAAGCGGATTGATCAGCTCAAACTGAACCGGGTGATCGGGAGGCAGACCGTTTGTCATATCCTTTATAAAAACCGAGAGGAATATCGAGTCGCCAGGCCGCCAGACATCGCGTTCACCATATACAAAGGCCTTTATTCCTTTTTCAGGTTTTACGCCTGAAACATCAAATGAGCTGAGGGAAAGCGATGAGCCATCGTTTACCTTAAGGTAGTTCCTGTCCCTGTCTTTTTTTGCGATCAGCAGAAATGGTTTTCGTTCACAATGAAGAGAAGCAAAACCATCCTGGTTTGTATTGCCTGAAACTATCTGCTGCATCTGGTAGTCAAACACGTCAATGCTGACCTCACTTACAGGCAGTGCTGTAAGCAGGTCGCTGACAATTACATGAAGGATGTTATCTTCCCCTATTTTTGCAGTCAGCCCCAGATTAGAGGCAAGAATATTCCTCGAAACATTTTTATCAGGACTGTAAAATGCTTCCTTGCACGGATTATCACGGTCTCTCCAGCTAAATCCGAAGGAATAATAAATTGCGTCCTCACTGTCGTCGTAGTAGTTCTCTGGATCCTCCCAATACTTCTGACTTAATTCCTGTGACCGCTGAAGATACTCCTCATACCTGCTCAGCTCTCCTGTTTCAGTACACGGGAAGAGTGAGTATGACATTCTCATCCCGAGCTGAACCTTATAGAGAACGCCTGGTTCAACATCAATATAATCAGCGAGATCAATTGTATAGAGGTTCCATGAACCTGTACTGGTTCCTGTCCCTGAAAGAAGATCTATCCTTCCCGAATATACAGGACGGCCGAACCGTTTAACATAATTTCCGGTATTTATATTATTCTCCTGAAGAAAATACGGCAAGTTATTTTCGAATATTTTGATGATCTTAAGATCGACGGCTTTAAGGTTGGCAGCTCTGAACGGGAAAATCAGATTCTGGGATGATGGAAGTATTACACCGTTGCCGACAAGCTTAATCGCGGGATTAACAGCTGAAAAGTCGACTTTTGTCGAAAATACATATGAAAGGTTTGCTCCTTTTGCGTTCTTAACCGACGATTCGACAAAGAGTGTATATACATTTTGAAGAGGGCTTGAGGGGATGAGCGAAACAATATTTGAACTTGCACTTATTGTTGTTAATGGTGCATTTTCGATATAGATCAGCCCGTCGAGCTCCTGTGATTCGTCAACAGGATCGGAAAACAGAATGTCGATCCTCTGATCTTCTCCGGTTTGTGTTTTCACACCAAGGACACTGAAGTCCCCCAACGCAGGTATTGTAATGGTTGTTGATCCTTTCTGGTTTACACCTGCAGCGGTCCCATCCCATTTAATAACAAGCTCCTGGGGTTTATCTGTACGGAGGATTTCTCCTATTGTAAATCTGTGAACAAGATTTTCAGAATGATCCCAGGCAATATCCATCTTCTTTTTTTCAAGCTTTACATCGAGATAGCTAACGACTTCTTCCGGATCAATATAATCGGAAGCTACTATTTCACCGTTCAGAACATATTTGTTTCCTTCGGCAGAATGAGATTCAAGAGTACCTGTTACGATGCTGAAATCCTTTTTAAGGGTTTGTATAGTTATTGGAAATACTCTCAGACGGTCCTTCACATTTGCCAGTTTATAGAGATTGAGCCCGATGGCATATGTTTTGCCGGGATCGAGCACCTTTGAAGGCCGGAACACAAGGGTCAGTTCATCAGTCCATGAAATATCACCTTTAACAAAGGGTTCAGTGGTGAAGAGTCCGGGAGGAATCTGTTTCCTTGCTTTATCGGCAAATTCTCTGGTAAACCTGATTTCAACTGCTGAATTGGCAGGGATGATACCTGAAGTGAAACCTGAAATATATTCACTGAAACCTTTATCCAGAGGAACGGCATACTGAGTTAATTCCCCGGTTTTAAGCAAGGGTTGTTTAATAATTCTTTTATCATTCTGTCCGCAGGATGAAATTAGAAGCAATAATCCAAATAACAGCAGATATTTTTTAGTTTTCATGGGAGGGGAAAGGTTGAGTTGTATATTTTCAAATTTCAGGGAGTGACCATTTCAGTCCTGAGTTTGCTGATATAGTCGCGTATTTCGTTCAGGGTGTCAACAGTGACCGTCATTCTGACTCCTGAAGAACGCAGAACCTGCCTGGTCGTGTCAATCTCCAGATCTCCCTTTTCAAAGTAAATCTCAAATGAATCAAAGTAGTTCTTCAGAAACTTAAGCTTCTTTGTATAGTAAACAACTACAGGGTCGTCATAATAGTTCTTCAGATAGCTCAGGAGCGAGGTGAGTGTATATTTCTGTTCTGCAATTTTTTGTACAACCTCAGGGTCGGGATTGACAGGATCGTATACAAGCTGGGTTGCAATGAACATAGCCTCAATCCATCCACCCAAAACTATCAAGCCGGCAGTGCTCTCCCTTTCGTTCTGCCGGAGATGATTCTCAATATTTATATATGCTTCCTGCATGAGTGATGTGAGCATATCCGGGTCAGAGATATCATTATGCATCCTGCGTATCAGGTCCATCAGCATGTCATCAGGTATCCCAAGCTTGGTACTCATCTCACGGATAGTGACCATATAATCGACCACTATCTGACCGAAACCAAACAACTTGAGATAACCGAAATCTACCCCATAAATTCCGGTATTTATTGCAGTTTTGGAATTGCTCAGGTAGAAATCGTTGTTGGATAAGGGATTAAGAGTTGCATTGTCGTACGGAAGGCCGAGCCTGTTGAAGATTACGCATATCTCGACGGGGGTCAGAACTCCATAATAGGTCTCATTTTTAAGTTGCTGACCTGCTGTCTCAGGGTAGTCAGTATTGAATGTGGGAAATGCCGGAATAATTATTTCTTGTTCAGCGTATTTGGATTCACAGGATGAAGTGACGATAAGAATGGTTAATAAACAGGAAGAAATCGCGTTCTTCATATTCTGGCTGTTGGGCAGTCAAATTTATAAATAAAAACAAATTCAACAGGATTGGTTAATAATTCGTTCATAATAATATCCTGTTACCCAGTTTCTTTGAAATAAGCCTCAGGGCAACCTTAAGGTTCTGATCTCTTTTCTGAAGTGCAAGGACGGTTTCCGTATCCCCTGCTTTTACAGCTTCTTCAAGCTGTCCCATAATTTCCTTCAACCTTGCTTTTATCTTATCGCTTTTGAATTTCAGAACAGCATCCGGAACCAGATCCCGCAGTTTCATATCCTCCGTTTCGACGTATGTATGTTTTACTTTCCAGATCCTGCTCAGTTCATGGGAATCAGACAGCAGATCTGCTGAGAGCTTCGAAATTTCAGGGTCCTCATGTTTCACGAACTGCTTGTCGCCGGGGAAAATACCTAATTTGGTACAGAATCTGAATTCTTCAAAGATCCTGGCATAAACGGAATTATCGAAGGTAAGATCATCTGAAGTGATCTCCCTTACTATATAATCGGAGACGGCGGTGACCTCTTCCTGACCATCTTCCGCTTGAATTTTCCTCTCAAGTTCTGCACTGCCGAACCTCAGCAGCAATCTTATAATCTCTTTTTCGGAAAACTGGGTGGATGGTTCGTACCTGAGAGGTTTCGGAACAGACGGGGGTGGCAGAGGAAGGTCCTCAGGGCCGGGATATTTGTTTCTGTCCTGGAATGTTCGTTGCTGGCGGAGTTTATTCACTTCATGATACAGTACGGCTTCGGAGATCTCCCAGACAGTGCTGCATTCCTTGATATAAATAGTCCTCGTGATTGTTTCGGGGATGACAGCTATTGATTTCACTATGTCCCTTATAAGATTTGCTTTTCTGACAGGGTCATTCTGAGCCTCTTCCAGCAGCAACTGAGTTTTAAAACGTATGAAATCGGTCTCTTTTTCCTTCAGATACCCTGTGAACTCCTCATTGCTGACTTTTTTTGAGTAGGAATCGGGGTCTTCCCCGGCCGGAAGAAGAACGATACGTACATTCATACCCTCCTCAAGGACAAGGTCTATCCCACGGATTGACGCTTTTATACCTGCCGGATCACCATCATATAGAATAGTAATATTTGGGGTGAAACGCTTTATCAGCCTCACCTGTTCCTGGGTAAGTGAGGTACCTGACGATGCTACCACATTTTCAATATTTACCTCATGCAGGGACAAAACATCAGTATATCCTTCCACAAGGTAGCACCTGTCCTCCTGTGTTATTGCTTTTCTTGCCTGGTAAATACCGTATAGGATCCGGCTTTTGTGGTAGATCTCAGATTCAGGTGAGTTGACATATTTGGAAGTCTTTATGTCAGACTTCAGTATTCTTCCGCCGAATCCCAGTACCTGTCCTGACAATGAATGGACTGGGAACATTACCCTGCCGCTGAACCTGTCGAAGATGTATTCCTCATGCTGAATTGAAAGCCCGGTTTTAAGAAGGAAATCCTTTTTATAGCCATCATCAAGAGCTCTCCTGGAAAAGGCGTCACGTTTTTCGAAGCAATAGCCTAACTCAAACTTTTTAAGTGTATTCTGGCGGAATCCTCTTTCCCTGAAATATGTAAGCCCGACGGAGATCCCTTCATCTGACTGGAAAAGGTTTTCAGCGAATTGTCTGGCTGCATAGGATGTCAGGACAAGCAGGCTCTCTCTTTCGTTCTGCTTCTCGAGTTCTTCGGCCGTAAGCTCTTTTTCGATTACTTCTATGTGGTATTTCCTGGCAAGGAACTTAAGGGCCTCAGGGTACGACAGATGTTCATGTTCCATTATAAAATTGACCGAATTTCCGACCTTGCCGCAGCCAAAGCATTTAAAGATTTCCTTTGATGGTGAGACGGTGAACGAAGGTGTTTTTTCATTATGAAATGGACACAATCCAAGATAATTGACACCTCTTTTCTTAAGCGGAACGAATTCCTGTATGACGTCTACAATCTGGGCGGCATCGAGGATTCTTTCTATAGTAGACCGGTCAATCATGATGTCAAAGATATTATGAAATGACAGAAAATAAGCTGCGGCGGTGGAATAGATATGAACAGAATGGGTGAGGGGGTGAAAGGGGGAGAGGGTGAAAGATTTCAGGAATTATGTTTATTTTACGCAATATTAAATCTGATGAAACTATCAGGACTCATCATTATCTTTTTATGTAATTACAATGTAATTACATATAGTCAGATATCGGATACGGTAAAATATAAATCGTTAGATCCATATTATTTTCATCTTCAGTTTCTAAGAACAGACAGTTCCCTGCTTATCGATGTTCGTGAATTTTTTGAATTCAGAAGATCAAGGATAAAGGATGCAATAAATATACCGTCTTCGGGGAACCTTGAAGTTGCTGCTGATACTATAAACAAGAGTCTTGCACTCTTTCTATATTGTTCCACCGATTACAGAAGCAGGCGTTCCGCAAATCTTCTAAGCAAGAAGGGATTTAAAAAGCTTTATAATCTTGAGGGAGGCATTGTTGCATGGAAAAAAGAAGGCATGCCGGTTGTGAAAGGGCGACCGGCGAGAGGCACGCGATATAAGGCAGGAAAAAAGAGATAATCAGTATAATAAAGGACGCCTTGATTCTTGAGTTATGAGTAGCTAGCGGGGAGTTATGAGTAAACCTCGTTACTTATTTACCCAACTGCTGTTTTACTATTTTAGCTATATACTTCCCGAGAATATCAAATTCGATATTGACTATTGTACCTTTCTTTATCTGGTGAAAGTTAGTTACCTCATAGGTGTAGGGGATAATCGCTACCTGGAATGAATTTCGTTTTGAGTTGACAACAGTGAGACTCACCCCGTTCACAGCTACTGAACCTTTCTCGACAGTAATATAATCTTCCTTTAATGGCTTGTATTTAAAGGTGTAATACCAGCTTCCTCCGGCTTCTTTTACTTCTGTACAAACCGCAGTCTGGTCAACATGTCCCTGGACCATATGTCCGTCGAGCCGCCCGTCGAGTTTTGTGCTTCGTTCCAGGTTTACTTTATCGCCGGGTTTAAGGAGTCCCAGGTTTGTCTTGTCGAGTGTCTCTTTTATTGCCGTGACCGTATAAATGTCCTTATGTTTCTTCACTACAGTGAGACAGACACCATTGTGCGAGATACTCTGATCTATCTTCAACTCCGGGGTGAATGAACATCTCATTGTGATGTGAAGGTTATCCTTTTCTCTTTCAAGCCTTACCACCGGTGCCGCTTCTTCAACAATACCTGAGAACATAGTTAATAAGATTAAGTAACAATGTAAAGGTAGGGGTTTTTGATTAATGGAGAAAAGTTGAGACCAGGTGAGGTGTTGAAGGGGAGACACGGTGAGTGGGAGAAATGGGGAACGGTAGATGTGAGATGATACACTCTCCCACTTTCCCCCATATTCCCTTTCTCCCTCTCACTTTTTCATCCTTCCTTCCAGATTAATTTTTTACCAAATCCCAGCCTGTTGTCGGTCATCTTGATATAAGTGAGTCTTACAATCCAGAGGTGTGTATCCATGAGGAGGGCTGCCGGAAATCTTTTGAGATATGCATCACTGGCCTTCGACAGCAAGTCATCTACAGGTTCGGAAACCAGGCCCTGAAACTGAATGCCTCTGATCTTACCTATAATAATTGTCTCCAGAACTACTGAGCCGGACACCAGGGAATTCCTTAAAAACTCCTGTCCGTGCCTTGTATCGGATTCTGTAGTAAAAACCAGGGCATTTTCCTCTTCGAGATATACATAAAAGCAATTTGCGCACCATGGTTCACTATCCACAGCAGTAGCAATTGTAAGAACGTGATGTTTTTTAAAGAACCTGGTAATACGGGGGTCAATCATTTTTCATCCACATGTAAGTATCGGATTCTAATCCTGCAAGGGTGAGTATCCTTTCAACAATTGTCATCACGAGATCATTAATAGTTTTGGGTTTGCTGTAAAAGGAAGGTGAGGCAGGGCATATGATGGCCCCGGCAAGGGTGAGAGTCTCCATGTTCTTCAGGTGGAGAATGCTGTATGGTGATTCACGGGGTACAATAATCAGCTTTCTTCTTTCCTTAAGAATAACATCAGCTGCCCGGCAGATAAGGGTATCTGACGTACCATTTGCGATCCGGCCAATTGTTCCCATCGACGCCGGACAAATTATCATTGTATCGTAATCTGAAGATCCTGAAGCAAATGGCGCAAAATAACTTGCATTATCATACAATTTCACCGGTTTGACCGGTTTGAATTTACCACCGGTTTCATCTTGCCAGATCTCTTTTGCGATGTCTGAAAATATAACGGCGATCTCAGCAGGAGGATTTTTAAGTTTAACAAGCGATTCAAGGAGCAGTCTGGCATAAACTGATCCGCTGGCGCCTGTAACGGCGAGGATTATTTTTCTAGTTTTTAGTTCCATAAAGATCGAGTAACCGGGTGGTAAGGATGGCTACCCCGTCTGAAGCTTTTTCCTTGATAACTTCAACATGTCTGTTCAGCGGAATAACTACATCGTTAGGATCAATAAGCCACAGAGAAGCTCTTTCAGGGGCGTATCCTATAAGTCCTGCAGCAGGGTATACATTCAATGAAGTTCCTATGACCACAAAAATATCAGCATCGGAAGTGATTTTTATCGCTTCGTCCATCATAGGCACAGCTTCTCCGAACCAAACAATGTGAGGGCGAAGCTGGCTGCCCAAATCACAAAGATCGCCATTCTTAATTTCCTTATAACCAATGTCATATATAA
>JADDYF010000387.1 GCA_015712185.1 Bacteroidales bacterium | reverse complement strand
ATATATGAATAAACAAGAGAAAGCGATTAGCTACTTCAGGAATGAATTCAATTGCTCACAGTCGGTACTGGCAGCCTTTGCTGACGATTTTGGGATATCTGAGGATGTCTGTCTGAAAATATCTTGCGCGTTCGGAGGCGGAATGGGCAGGCTGCAACATACCTGCGGTGCCGTGACAGGTGCCCTTATGGTACTCGGACTGAAATACGGAAAGGCACTCAACGATCCTGAAGACAAAAAACTAATGACTTATGAGAAAACGAAGGAATTCTTCAGTGAATTCACAAAGCTGCATGGTTCAACAAACTGCAGGGAACTCCTTGGGGGACTTGACCTGAATGATCCTGTTGACTATAAGACTGTAACAGATCAGAACCTCTTCCAGGTCAGATGTGAAGAATATGTTACCGACGCAATAACAATTACCGGAAAGCTTTTGAAATGATGATGCTTAAATTATCCCTGCTTGCGGTATTCGGGTTGGCAATGGCTCACTTTGAAGGAGTTGTGGTTGTTTACCTCCGGAAAGCCCTTGGAATACTCGATTCAGACTCCAACAAAATAGCAGTAAAAGAACTCCCGAAACGATATCTTCATATTGAGATGACAAGAGAAGCGGCTACAATAATAATGCTTCTTGTCATTGCCTTCCTGGTCGGAGAAAGCTGGCTTGAAAAAGGTATTTTCTTCCTCTGGACATTTGCATTCTGGGATCTCTTTTATTATGTCTCACTCTATATTCTCATCAGGTGGCCGCCCACGTTGAAAACCATCGATGTTCTTTTCTTAATACCTGTTCCTTGGATCGCTCCCGTCTGGTTCCCGATAGGAGTTTCGTCTCTTACAATAATCGTCATAGCATTTTTGTA
This sequence comes from Bacteroidales bacterium, assembly GCA_015712185.1. Classification (GTDB taxonomy): domain Bacteria; phylum Bacteroidota; class Bacteroidia; order Bacteroidales; family VadinHA17; genus LD21. Next base: position 16,952 of record JADDYF010000387.1, on the reverse strand, counting down.
CCTGCTGAAAGTCATCTGACTGCTCCACTGAGAAAGAAAGATCGTTCACCACGGAGGACACGGGTTTACACGGATTCTGGATCTGGGAATTTTCCGTGTTTATCCGTGCAATCCGTGGTAAATTTCTTCCTGCTCTGTAAAACTGATTTTAAAAGCCGTTACATTTAGAGAAAATTACAGCAGGTGGAGCTGGCGAAATCCGTAAATAACAAAAGCAATATTTCCTCAAAACTTAAAACGATTTTCAGGTCCCTGAAGTACAGGAACTACCGTCTCTTTTTCACCGGCCAGTCCATCTCACTCATAGGCACATGGATGCAGCGCATTGCGATGCCATGGCTTGTTTATCATATGACAGGATCAGCCTTCCTTCTTGGTGTTGTAAGCTTTGCAGGACAGATCCCCACCTTTATTCTTTCTCCTTTTGCAGGAGTGCTTACCGATCAGTTCAGCAGATACAGGGTACTGCTCGTCACACAGATCGTATCGTTTGTCCAGGCACTGATCCTTGCGATCATTGCGCTTACAGGAGTTATCGAGATATGGCATATCATTGTATTAAGCATAGCACTCGGTTGTATCAATGCATTCGATGTACCGGCAAGGCATTCATTTGTCATTGAGATGGTAGAACGGAAGGAAGACCTGGGCAATGCAATTGCGCTGAATTCTCTGATGTTCAATGGTGCAAGACTCATCGGTCCGTCAGTTGCAGGCATCATGCTGGCAACGACAGGCGAAGGAGTCTGCTTCCTCATCAATGCTGTGAGCTATATCTTTGTAATATTCTCCCTGATGATGATGCATGTCGAAAAGAATGAAGCGAAGCCGAAAGAGTCCAGGCTTTTCAGGGATATGAAGGAGGGGCTCATTTACACATTCGGATTCCCCCCTATAAAATATCTTCTTCTTCTGTTAGGGCTTGTCAGCCTTATGGGTTCATCATACCAGGTGCTGATGCCTGTCTTCGCCAAAGAGATTCTGCAAGGGGGTTCTGATACATTCGGTTTCCTTATGGGAGCTGCAGGTTTTGGAGCTCTCACAGGAGCTCTCTATCTTGCATCACGGGAAACAGTTTTAAAACTTGGTAGGCTGATACCCGCAGCTACTGCTCTCTTCGGTTCAGGGTTGATCGTGCTTTCATTGGTGAGAGTATTTTCTGTTTCGATGATCCTGATGATTTTTATCGGACTCGGAATAATGCTTCAGACTGCAGCATCCAATACCGTACTTCAGACCATCACTGATAATGATAAGCGGGGAAGGGTAATGAGTTTTTACGCCATGGCTATAATGGGTACAGCACCCTTTGGGAGCCTTCTGGCAGGAACCCTGGCCAGGTTGATCGGAACTTCTGCCGCCATTTTCATAGGAGGAGCTGCCTGTGTTGCAGGTGCTGTATTGTTTTTCAGAAAGCTGCCCGGACTTAAGGACATTGTCCGTCCGGTTTATATAAAAATGGGTATCATTCCCGAAGTGGCTGCAGGGATCCAGACTGCCACAGAACCTGCTGCAGAGACTTCAGATATACGCTGAATCTATATTTTTATCCCCTGGAGTGGTGCATGCCAAGCCTGATGGATGCAACCTTTCAGGTCATTTACCGTGTCTTATGTGCTGAGAGTCTGCAATAATTATATTAATATTTTGTTTTCTCTTTAAGTTTTATTCAAATTATCTGACTATGAAAACTTTAAGATTTCTTTTAGTTATTGTATTATTGGGTTTTCTTTCGGGCTGCAGTAAAGATGAAAAGAACGATAATATTGATCCTTCCGATCTTATGATGGATCATCGTTTCACCGAACTGAGTTCAATCCCGGCTGACTGGATAAATGAAGCTAAGGCGAAACTGCATATTGCATACGGACATACATCACATGGCAGCCAGATCACGACGGGCATGACAGGGCTTGTTTCCTTCAAAGGTGATCTGTATTCCTGGAATAATGGTGGTACAGGGGGGGCGCTCGATCTGCACGATTATGCCATGACCGGTGACCTTGGTAATCCTGACAGGACCTCATGGGCAGACAGGACAAGGACATATCTTGAAGCCAACACCGATGTCAATGTGATCATGTGGTCGTGGTGCGGCCAGGTTTCCAGCGCAACTGAAGCCGATATTAATACCTACCTCAGCCTGATGTCAGATCTCGAGGAAGATTATCCTGGTGTAAAATTTGTTTATATGACCGGCCATCTTGACGGCACAGGGCTGACAGGCAATCTTCATCTCAGGAATGAGCAGATAAGAAATTACTGTAAAACAAACAACAAGGTATTATTCGATTTTGCTGATATAGAGAGTTATAATCCCGAAGGTGTATATTTTGGCGACAAAAAGCCAAATGATGCCTGTGATTATGACAGTGACGGAAACGGATCGCCCGACAACAACTGGGCAATTCAGTGGCAGGATTCACATACGGAGGGTGTCGACTGGTACAGCTGCACATCAGCCCACAGCCAGCCGCTGAACGCCAACCAGAAAGCCTATGCTGCATGGGCACTGTGGGCACGTCTTGCCGGATGGGATGGCAATTGAATAAAATTTTATAAATTAGATCTTATTTTTCCGGTTAGCAGCACGTAAGATGTACTGGTTCATAATACCGCTTGTCTTTGGCTTTACATCTAATGTGGCGAGCACCTTTACAACCCTGTTTTCTGAAAAATGGGGAAAGGTAAGTGGCAGCCTTGTCACAATTATCTTAAGGGATATTATCGGGATACCGGTCTGGGCAATTGGATTTCTTCTGGCAATACGGGAATCGCAGGGATTGTTTTACGAGAATCTGTTGTTTGCGCGGATCGCCGGATGGATTGTACTTTTTGCCGGGGCAGTTATAATTGTTATAGCACTGGTCAGCATAAGGTTGAAGGCCGCTGCTCCTTCAACGGGAGACAAACTGGTAAACAAGGGGATTTATTCTGTAGTTCGTCACCCTATTCATACAGGTACCTTTCTCGAATTTACCGGATTATTCCTGCTCTGGCCATCCTTTCAAACCGTCATAGCCTGTATTCTGGGAATTATATGGATTCTTGTACAGACAAAATATGAAGAGAAGGACCTTCTTAAAAGAATCCCGGAATACAGGGATTATATGAAACAGGTTCCACGTTTCTTCCCTTCCTCATTCAGGAAGAATTCAGGCGAAGGACAGGTCTGATTGAGCTATTCAGAAATCTCATAAACAACGGTGGTCGATGGTGTAGGTGAGCCGACCCTCAGCTCCCGGGATTAACCATTTCAGTTTCGCTCCGGATACAGAATATGATACACCCACTGTCAGATTTCTTAACGAGATAAGCAAATCCGTTGGGAAGCTTTGACTTGTTTTGGCATTAACCCCTGACAAATCAAAATTAGAATGAGTAAATTTTTTAATTTTGCGCGAAAATTAATCCGGATAAAAACACACCATTTCTGAAATGAAACTTACTTCCAGCTTTTTACAGGCTGTCATAGCAATCTTTATATTTTCCGTTTTACCTGCCTCATCTGAACCTCTGTTTCAGGAAATAAAACAGGATAGTATCCATTCAGGGCAAACCGGCACCAAACAGCCGGTTTACACTACATCGCGTCTGGTCACGGCAAGACCTGTGATTGACGGGAAGCTGGATGATGAATGCTGGAAACATGGGACATGGGCAGGTGATTATCACCAGTTTATCCCAAACGAAGGTGCAAAACCCACCTATCCGACCGAGCTGAATATCCAGTATGATGATAAATACCTTTATATAGCGTTCCGTGCTTATGATGATGAACCTGAAAAAATAGTCAAAATGTCGGGAGTGCGTGATGAGACTGTTGGCGATATGGTGGGATTAACGCTCGACAGTTACCGTGATTACAGGACAGGGTTTGAGTTTACAATTACAGCATGGGGGCAGAAAGTCGATCTGGTGCTTTTTAATCCTATGAACTGGGATTTCAACTGGAATGCCGTATGGAAAGGTAAAGTAGGGATGGAGGACTCAGCATGGGTTGCTGAACTGGAGGTTCCTTTCAGCCAGCTGCGCTACAGTAAAGGGGATGGACAGGTATGGGGTATGCATACATGGCGGTGGATATCACGGCTTCAGGAGGAAAGCAACTGGGAGATACAATCCAAAACCGGTCCCGGTATGTTATATAATTTCGGAGAGCTTAGAGGGATAACCGGACTTAAGAAATCGAGGCGTCTTGAGATCATGCCTTTCGTCCTCGGGGATCTTAAGACCATGGAAAAGGTGCCCGGCAATCCTTTCTCTGAGAACGGCAGAAGATGGGGTGGTAATGCCGGTCTTGATGCCAAGATAGGGATATCAAGCAACTTCACGATCGACCTGACAGTCAATCCTGATTTCGGCCAGGTTGAGTCGGACCCGTCAGTAATGAATCTTACGGCTTTTGAGACTTTCTATGAAGAGAAACGGCCTTTTTTCCTTGAAGGATTGACAATATTTGATTATGACTTTGACCAGCAGAGCATATTCTATTCACGGCGCATAGGGCACTCCCCTTCACTGAACATCAGTCCTGATGATAACACCTTTGTCAGTACGCCAGATAAAACCACAATCCTCAGCGCCGTTAAATTCAGCGGGACAACTTCAAAAGGATTATCGCTTGGACTGATACAGAGTGTGACGGCAAATGAGCTTGCGAAGATCAGCGACCAGTACGGTAACATCAGTAAAAGCAAAATAGAACCATTAACGAATTATACCGTTGCCCGTATTCAGAAGGGTTATAAGGCAGGAAATACCATTGTAGGGGGTATGCTCACTTCAACCAACCGGTTCATTGAAGAAAAGAGTCTCGATTTCCTGACCAGCAATGCATTTACAGGCGGGCTTGATCTCCGGCATCACTGGAGAGACAAGGAATTTTATGTTGATGCAAAGCTGCTGGGAAGCTATGTGAATGGTAGCAATGAGGCGATAACCGTTCTTCAGGAGTCATCCGCACGTTATTATCAGCGGCCGGATGCTGATTATCTTAATTATGATACAACCAGGACCGCTCTGAGCGGTTTTGGCGGGAAGCTGAATATAGGAAAGGGTTCAAAGGGATTCTGGAGATACAATACCGGTGTCTCCTGGCTCTCTCCCGGGCTCGAGCTTAATGATCTGGGCTACATGAACTCCTCTGACGAGATCCGACAGGAAAGCGAAGTAAGATATTTTGTCAATAAGGCGGTCTCCGTTTTCCATACTTACAGTATAAATCTCGAGCAGTTCAATTCATGGAATTTCAATGGTACCTACCTCGGTTCGGGAGGGCATTTAAATATAATGGCAGAATTCAAAAACAACTGGACCGTGGGTACGAATCTTATTTTTCATTCTTCGGCGACTGATCCCCGCAAGCTCCGGGGAGGACCTGAAATGATCATGCCATACAGCCTGATGACCTTCGGTGAGGTAAAAACCGATCCGTCCAGGAAATTCATACTTCAGTTTGCCTTTAGTTATGAAAGTTCGGGAAACAGCTCTGCAAGAAGTTACGAGCTTGGCCCGGGGATTTCAGTCAGGCCGCTTAGTTCACTTAAAATAGGAATAACGGCAGACTACTCTGCCAACCAAAATGAACTACAGTATATTACAATGAGGGACCTTACAGTTCCGGACCCTGGAAAACGTTATATACTGGGCACAATTGATCAGAACACCTTTGGCCTTACTTTCAGGGTGGACCTGAACCTTTCCCCTGAGTTTTCAATCCAGTATTACGGTAGTCCGTTCGTATCACGGGGAACTTATTCGGAGTTAAAAAGGATTGTCAACCCTGAAGCCGGCAGGTATGAAGACAGGTTTGTCCTGTATGATAATCCCGTTCTTTCAGGTGGGACGTACCAGCTGTATGATTTTGACAGCGGGATACGTGCTGATTATTCGATCACTGATCCGGATTTTAATTTTTACCAGTTCCGCTCCAACCTGGTGGCAAAATGGGAGTATCGCCTCGGATCATTTATATACCTTGTATGGTCAGGTGAACGAACAGGCAGGAATGGATTATCTAATTCCACGATCGGCGAATCATACAAACAGCTCTTTAATGTTTTCCCGAATAATATTTTTCTTGTAAAACTGAATTACTGGTTCTCCTTATAGTTAAGTATCAGCCAGAAATGTGACTTTGTTCAGGATAACCGGGATCATTATTCAACCGTAAGTTTTTGCCTTAACAGTTTGGATATTTATCCTTGAAATGAAGTTAGTTATCAAAATCATCATTATTTACTTTGGTTGCCCGTCAAAAATCGCCACTTTTACAAAAGAAATCCGGGTGATAATTCGTTTTAGTTCTGGGGATAATTTTTTTAAATTTAATTTATCGGTGTGATGGAAATCCTGATTTGCGAGGATAATAAACTGGCTTTGAGAACGCTTTCAGTGATTCTTGAAAGGGAAGGTTTTACGATTAATACCGCAACTGACGGAAACGAGGCAATTGAGCTGCTCAAGAAAAAAACATATGATATGCTTCTTGTCGATATACACCTGCCATATCACAGCGGTCTGGAACTGATCAGGTATCTCAGGTCAGATCTGGGGAAGAAAACACCGGTACTCATTGTTACGGCATTCAGCGATCCGATAATGCAGAAACAGGCAGGTGAACTCGGTATTGACGGGTATATTGTCAAACCATTTAATCCGGCGGATATAATACAGCAGATCAGATCAATTCTCAATAAGTGAATTATGAAGAAGCGTCTGATTCATTTTACTATAATAATTCTATTTTCAGGTCTTATTAATCCTTTGTTAGTTATTTCACAGGAGATCAGGGATCCGGAAGCCGAGTTTCTCAGTGTTCGGTCTATGGCTTTCAGCGGAGACTATTCGGGTGCAGAGACTGCAGCACGCAAACTTGTCAACGCTTTTCCGTTATATGGTGATGCGAGGATTCTGCTTGGGCGGATCCTTGCGTGGCAGAAAGATTATGAACAGGCTGCCGCGGTAATCGATACTCTTCTTGCAACAGACCCTGATAATGCTGATGCCCTGTCGGCCAGAAAAGACATTTCCCTGTGGTCGAGAGAAAATACACCCGTGGCTACCGATATCAGGGCTGGTTATTCGTTCGACAGCTTCAGTGAGCCATATAAACGCTTCTGGCAGGTCTTCAAGGCAGGCGCCGGACATCGTTTCTCATGGGGGCCAGCCTCTGCAGGGCTCAATATAGGCAATATCATCAGAGAGGATACAACTGCAACCGAATTACAGATTGAAGCTGAAGCCTGGCCAAAACTAACAGGTAAAAACTATGCATATTTAGCTTATGCATATAGTCCAGGTCATTATTTTCCGACCCACCGGGCAGCAGTTGAGGTGTGGCAGATACTCCCGAAAGGATGGGCAATATCTGCAGGACTGAACTACTATTATTTTGACAGGAGTATATTCATCGGAGGACTCTCCGTTGAGAAATATACAGGCAGATACTGGCTTTCGGCTAAAAGCTATATTTATTTTAAAGATGACGGACCCACCACTTCCTTCTATTTTAATGTCAGGAGATACTTTACCAGTATTAATTACCTGCAGGTTACCGTCGGGACCGGGACTGCTCCTGATGAGCCTTTTGATGTCCAGACAGATATTATGAGATTGAGCGCTCATAGCCTCAGGCTGTATTATAATACGATGCTTACAGGCAGGCTGACAATGCGTATTGGAGCCGGATATTCAAGGGAGGAATATGAGGAAGCTGACTGGCGAAACAGGTTCGAGGGCAATATACACTTCATTTATGCCATTAAAATGAAATGAAGAAATTCATTCTGATAATATTATCCTGTTTCTTGCTTCTCCAGGCTCCGGGAAGCATCCCATCATCAATAATCAACGAAAAGCTGGATTCTCTGCTCCGGGGAGATTCAACAAATCATATAATTGTTACGACGGACAGCTCCATTAGTGACACTACCGGCAAGAGCCTTATTTTACCGGCGGCTTTACAATCCGATTCATTAAGGACAGGCGCCGGGGAGATACTCGAAAAAGCCGGGAATGAGGTCCGGAAAGTCTTGTTCATAAGAGGTGACAGTCCATGGCTGAAGCAAATAAACTATATGGGCAAGTCAATAGCTTTTATTAATGCCCTGATCATTACAATTGTTGTATCGACAGCCTTAATGATAATATTACTGATAATTATCCTGCTTAACAGGAGGAGAATGGAGAGGCAGGAGAGATTACGTCAGTATCTTCTTGAGAAATATCAGGGCCTTATCATTGACCACCTTTTCGGCAATACCAGTCCTGATGAGTTCCGACCGATAGCATCAAATACCTACAGGCGGCAATTGCTTATTGACCAGATGATAGATGTAAGTGTTAATCTGAAGGGTGATGAAAGTAAGAAACTAGTCAGCCTGTACAAGCATCTCGGCCTCGACAGGGATTCGATATCCAGGGCATACGACCACCGCTGGCATAAAAAAATCAAGGGATTCCGCGAACTGGCTTTCATGAATATCAAAGATGCGAATGATGCAATTTACAAGGCTCTCAATTCATCAAATGAAATACTCAGGATGGAGGCCCAGATCGCCCTGGTCAGGCTAAGTGATGAAAATCCGTTCGAATTCCTGTCATATCTTAAAAGACCTTTTTCATTATGGGAGCAGATAACACTTCACGAACTGCTTATACAGCACAATCTTCCTATTCCCTCATTCAGAAAATGGCTCTCATCTCCCAATCACACGGTAGTAATGTTTGCACTCAGGATGATAAGGGAGTTCAGGCAGACAGGTGCAGAAGATGAGGTCCTCAATGCTCTTTCACATCCTGTTCAGGAAGTCCGGCAGCTGGCCGTGCAGGTTGCAGGCGATATGAATATGCGGTCGACTCTTGAAACCATGAAACGCATGTATAAAACCCAGGACTACCCTGTTTGTCTTGAAATAGTGAGATCGATGGGTAAGATGCCGGATGTTTCAATGCTCGGATTTCTGAAGCTGGTTCTCGACAAGGAAGATGATGTTCAGCTGCAGATAGAAGCTACGAAAGCAATTGAGAACAACGGGGAGGAGGGAGTGGCAGCCCTGGTTAAGATTATGAAATCGGAATACAAGAACTATAATATTATCGTTAGACATGTGCTTGACAGGAGGATATTCTGAGGAACCATGGAAATTTTGTTCGGTCATATAATCTTTATTCTTACCCTCATAATTTTTGGGTCATATCTCCTTCTTGGTCTGGCTTCAGCAATGGCTTTGCGGAAATATCTGCGCAAGAACAGTTATGTAAACTATAATTCACTCGTGCTTTCACCGCTAAGTCCGAGAATTTCAATTATCGCCCCTGCCTTCAATGAGAGCAAGACTATTATCGATAATATCCGCACGCTCCTGTCGCTCTATTATAACAACTTTGAAGTGATCCTTGTTAATGATGGTTCAACCGACAATACTTTTGAAAGGATGACGGAGGCTTACGAGCTTGAAAAGGTGAACTATTATTTTGACTACAGGATTCCGTGTGAAAGGATAAGAGGTGTATACAAATCAAAGAATCCGTCATATAACAGGCTTACAGTGCTGGATAAGAACAATGGAGGCAAGGCAGACGCCCTGAATGCAGGGATAAATATCTGCAAAAGCAGTCTCGTTGTTTCAATTGATGCTGATTCCATTATTGAACCAGACTCCATCCTGAAGCTTGTCAAACCGTTTCTTGAAGAGAAGGATCGCAAGGTAATAGGTACCGGCGGGGTGATAAGGATTGTTAATTCATGCGATATCGAACGCGGGCATATCCGTGAGATAAAGATTCCGAAGCGGTTGCTGCCCCGCCTGCAGGTTCTCGATTATACTCGTGCTTTCCTTCTTGGCAGGATGGCATGGAGCCACCTCGACGGGTTAATGCTTATTTCCGGGGCCATGGGAATCTTTGACCGTGAAACAGTGATCAGATCCGGCGGATACAGTCTCAAAACAGTAGGGGAGGATATGGAGCTGGTCCTGAGGATGAGAAGGTATATGGCGGAACATGGGAGGAAATACGAAGTAACATATATCCCCGATCCGCTCTGCTGGACAGAAGTGCCGTCAGACCTTAAGTCGTTGCGTAAGCAGCGTACAAGATGGGTGCGTGGACTGATTGAATCTCTTTATACACATCGCAGGATATTCTTTAACCGAAAGTTCGGACGGCTGGGACTTCTGGGATATCCATACTGGTTTTTCTTCGAGTGGCTGGCTCCCCTGATTGCTTTCGCGGGGTTTGTCTATACTTTCATCCTCATAGTGACGCATTCGCTCAACTGGCCGTTCTACCTGCTGCTGTTCCTGTTTGTTTATTCGTATGCGATACTCCTCTCGACATGGGCGGTGCTCTTTGAAGAGATCACATTCCATAAATACAAAAGAAAGAGAGATGTTCTGAAGCTCCTGGCAACAGCGCTCGTGGAACCCTTTATTTACCCGGTTCATACATATTTTTCAGTGAGGGGGAATATTGAAGCGATGTTCCGTAAGAAGGGGTGGGGTAAAGCGGAAAGAAAAGGCTTTGAGAAGAAAAAGATAAGAATACGGCGGCCGACACTCCGTCAATCGGTGAATCTTGGCAAAAGGGACAAACCGGAAGAGACTACCTGAAACGATCTTTTCTCCCTGACGGTAGTAGGGGGAACTATCAGCCACTGAGGCCAGTTGTACCTGGTTGTCGAGGAGGTCACAACACTCTTATAATAAACCGATACCGCAATTCCGTCCGACTGGGCGGTTTCTATTTCATATGATCTGCCGCCATCGTAGGTCTCGGCTCCGTTGTTTACTTTCATTTGTGACGGATCATAAAAATAAAGCATGGTCCACGGGATCCTTATCTTCAGCTTATTGCCGTACCACGCTGTAGCCGCACGCTGCCCTGGGGTGAAATCAGCTGCATTTTCCATCGGGATCCTGCCAATATGATCAATTGTAAGTTCATTTCCGTCGTTAAACCACGCCATCTCCTTCCATGGCGCCCCGTCGCTGTTGATACTGCGATACTGCTGTACTGACGGATCTGAGAGGTTAAACCTCGGAGTCAGTCCGTTCATGTCGTAAGCTTCAGTTACAAAATGACGGGCAGTATCATTTCCGAATACAATAGTGAGAAGGAATTCCGAACGGTTAATAAGGATTTTACCGTTCGGAAGGGTCGACTCACCAAGGTTATTAAGATAGGTGTCGAATGCGATCATCATGGTATCGCCCTGTATAATATTCCCGGAAGTTTCGATGTTGAGATAGAAAAAACTGTTGTCGTTTGTAGTTTCAATCTTCGAAAGTGGTCCTGACGGTCTGTCGGTCTGGTAACTGACAAAAGGCAAAACTGAAGTCTGATCGAATGAGATCAGTCCGAAGTTCTGTTCAGGAGAGCATAAGTTATGCCATAATTGTCTTGTAGGGATGATGACATCTCCTGACGGGAATCCGAATGCTTCGATGTAGGCAACGATCCAGGTCGGTTTGAACCACTCATCAATCCACGAAAACATGAATCCCCCGGCACATCCGGCATCAATGATGTTGTTCATCAGTCTGACGTTCTTTTCGCCCTGCTGCTGCTCGGAATAACCCCCGTGGTGCATGTTGCTGAATGACTGATGCGCACTGCCCCAGCTCGACGGGACACCGAATTCACCAATTACAAGAGGGATGCCGCTATAATGGTTATGCAGATCGGTTAAATACCCCAGGTAGCTGTTGGGACCTTCAGCATCGGAATAGGTACGGTATGATGGCTGCTGACTTATGAAATTGGGATAGTACGGGTATGCATGATAACAAACAAACAACCCCGCTTGAAGATTTCTTCCGCTTATTTTCAGGATGTCAAATGATGCTTTATCCTCATCAGTGTATATTTCGGTGGGGTGATCAAGGGGATCAAGGGTTGGCCAGCTTGAAATGCTTACGGGGTGCCTCATGGAATAGCTCAACGCTTCAAATGTGACTGTTTCATCAAGCATCCTTGTGACAAAGACATCGGTTGCAGAAGCTGCCGAAATGCTGAACTGGCTCCCTGTATATGATGTCATAGACGGATTGAAAGAATTTGTGCTGTCGACCTCCTGAGGCATTATTTCCCTGCCAATAATATAACCCGCCGTCCATCTTGAAACATCGGTGAGGTAGCTGCCATAAGCCCTCCCCGGCCGGAATGCAATATCCCTGTTGCCATGAATACAGTCGATAACCTCCCTTATCTCAGCCCGGAAGGATGCAGTCCTCAGAGTGAGATCATAATCCTCCGGATTCCGCGGATTCTCGATTTCACTTAACCATATACCCTGGAAAAGCAATAACGGATCGTCCTGGTGCCGCTCGTTATATTCAGCCAGTTTCTCATAGAAGACCGGCGGATGCAGGGTATAGATCCTGATACTGTTAAAGCCTGCTTCTGCCATCTGCCTGATCCATTTCCCGTACATTGCAGGCGATATTGCATAAGCAATCTCACCAGGGAAATATCCAGGCGGAGATGAACCCAGGTTTATACCTTTGAGTAAAAGAGGACGGTAACCGGATTCAGTAAACATGGAAATATGGTCTTCCGTAGTTTTAAACGGGAGGGCCTGTAAGCGTGCGAGCTCAAAATCAATGACCGTATCGCGGGCGATTGTGATATCAGTGAGTCTGACAGGGTAATAATCCTTGCATGTGACCGAGCTGATTACCGGAAACCGGACTATATCCATGGGAGGTACTGTCTGAACTGGTGTAACGACTGGTACAAGAGATGAACCCTCCGAGAAGGCAGAGACACCGGGAACTTTAATAAGCTTGCCTGACCATGTTTTCCCCCTGAGAGAAATTGCGTAAATATATAAACCCTGGACAACAGGAGCCCCGTCAGCACTGCAACCATCCCAGACAATCCTGTAGCTGCCTTCAGGTGTCGCCGGGAAGAACAGCTCTGCGATTTTCTGACCTCTGAGCGACCAGACTGAAAACCGGATGTCAGCCTGACTGTTTATTATGAATGGAATATTAACAGAATAGGTAAAAGGGATCGGATGCGGAGTGCCCAGCTCAAGAAGTCCGGGTATTTCGCCATATATTCCGGAGATCCTCAGGGAGTATGAACCATCCACTCCCGAAATTGCGGCAAATTCAGTGCTACCGGCAATCATTGAAACTTTTGCATTGGGAACATAATTTCCGGTGGCATCAGTGACTCTTCCTGTGACCATAAAATCACGTGCCATTGCATACCCGGGAATGAGACAGATGAACAGAACAATCAGAAATAGTCTCAGGCAATATGCCGGTCGGGTATGAAGTAATGACATATAATTCCTTCTCAAGATCAGGTTGGTATAGGGTTTAAACTCCATAAAAATAATAACTCATACTCCGATGTATTCCGATGTCTTAAGAATCAATTAACTTTAAACGGTAATTTATCAACTATGGTACATCGGACCTGCAGTCCTTTGTTATCCGGATGGAAAAAGACTTGTGAAATGAATGATGTTAAAATCATATTCCATGAACCGAAAATCGTTTTTAAAGAAAACCATGATTGGCGGAGCAGCCATAGGGTATTCGGGTCTTACGTCAGGCAGCACATTTATAAATCCAAAAGATGCCTGTTCCCGTCCATCTGATTTAAGGATTACTGATATCAGGGGAGCAACGATGGCGGCCATTTACGATTTCCCGATTATTAAAATCTACACTAATCAGGGGATTGTTGGTCTCGGTGAGGTAAGGGATGCAGGCTGGATTGCACAGGCATTAATGCTGAAACCCTACCTTATAGGTAAAGATCCTCTTGACATTGAAACAATCCTGTTAAGCATCCGCCATCTCACCGGACCGGGCAGGTATGCAGGCGGATATGCCGCTGTGGATATTGCCCTCATGGATATTGCAGGTAAAGCACTCGGAGTGCCATGCTGGAAACTTCTGGGCGACAAAGTGCGTGACAAGGTCGAAATATATGCCGACTGTCCGACAGTATTGAAGATTGAGAATCTGAAGCTGATGATGAAAAGGCGGCTGGACCTTGGACTGAAACACTACAAGATCGACCTGACTCCTGCCCTGATACGGAAAGTCGAAGGGGCTATAGTAAACAATCTTCCGACAAGGAAAGGACTTGAAAAGTGGGGTGAACATGTTTTGACAGCCCGTGATATTATCGGTAATTATGTCAGGCTCGGGGCAGACCATTTCGGAAACATGACAGTTGAAAGCGGTATAGAGCTAGGTAACTTTATGGCTGATCCGAAATACAACCTGGCATACATTGAAGATGTGATACATTTCACGCGATTCAATGCAGTAAACCTCAACAAACAAATAACTGCCGGTTCAAAGACGCCGACCCTTAACGGAGAGGATATCTGGAGTCTTGAGAATTTTAAACCATGGATTGAGCAGAATGCGGTCAGCATTATTCATCCTGATCTCCTGACGTCAGGGGGAATGATCGAGACAAAGAAAATTGCTGATTACGCATACCAGTTCGGAGTAAGGACCATGCTACATTGCGCCTCATCGCCCATAGGTGTTATGGCCAATGTTCATACAGCAGCTGCGATCAGGGAATTCATCTCACTCGAAAATCACACTATTGAAATGCCCTGGGTGGATGACCTGGTGACAGGGATACCAAAACCAATCATACAGAATGGCGTTATCCCTGTACCGGATACTCCGGGACTTGGAATCGAATTTGTTGATGAGGTTGCGGAGAAATACCTCAGGGAACCTAAATACCTGGCATATAATCCCGGACTCTTTAATCCTACTACCGAATTTGACAGACCCATCACAATGCTTGAAGCGAAACAGAAGGGAATAATTGGAAATTACCATCAGAGCGGCGGCCCATGGTGGCACATCAACGACGATGGTGTTTATGCTAACCAGGGAGGATCAAACTGATGAAAAGATATATACGCTGGTTTATAATCAGCCTGATTTTAATTGCGGCAGTTACCGGGACCACTGATTCACAGTACCTGAAAAGGTCCTTATCAACTGCTCAGGAAGTTAACACCGACTTATCGACTGAGACAGCACACTACAAGACCATGTTCGGCGACGGGGATGACAGCTCGCAAACCGTTCGTGGTATAAGCCGCTATGGCCATCTTGTCATTGATCCGGGTGGAAACAGCAATATCGTTAAATATAATGATGAGGAACTGGTCTTATTCATTCTGGAAGGGACAGGTATCCTTCGTTATGAAAAAGAATCCTTTCCTGTCTGCAGGAATGATTTCATGTATATACCGGAAGGTACCAGTTATGGATTCATCAATCCCCGCGAACATCCTTTATCTGTAATTGTCATGGGAATAAAGCTGATTCCGGGTAAGTGTATCCGGAACTCTTCCGCACTAATGATTGCCAGCACAGACGAGGTTAAGTTCCAGGTTTTGCCGTCGCACGGACCTACTACACAATTCCAGCTTCTTCTGGGAACAACAGAAAGTACCAGGGACAGGCTATCCGCTGCCTGCCAGATTACAAGTCTTTTTATCATGGATTTTGCAGCAGGAGGGACAAATAATCCCCACAGGCATGACAGTGAGGAAGAGATATATCTTATTCTGAGAGGCAGCGGAGATATTGTGGCGGGAGAAAAACCCGGGGGAGGTGAATTGAGGCATCCTTCCCGAGAGGGTGATGTATATTTTTTCCCGCCGAAAACGCTTATCGGATTCTATAGCGGCAACACTCCTGAAGAAGAACATGCAAGGATACTTGCAGTCAGGTTCAGATATCCTTTACAAAACCAGAAATCGCCAGCCGCGAAGTGATCCGTGAGCGATTAAAAGAATTTATTCTTTAAATTCTGAATTCGATAATTTCAAAATCTTCAATGACCGGAAGAACCACAGAGTATGTGTTATTTTTTCTGATAAGCTGTAAGTCCCTCCCAAGGCAGAGGGCTTTCGCGCTTTTAGCTGCTTTAGTTAGATAGATATCGACTTTTAGATCTGTACAGGGAATGATTTTTTGAATCGGCCTTCTCATCTCAGAGGTAAAATTGATAAGGTAGAGGAAGATGGAATTTTCATTTCTCCTTAAATTCAGTTCCATTGAGGAGGGAGTGTTTCCTACACTCACAATGGTTTTACTTAAATGTGAAACAAGGTTGGTAAGGATTGTATAGTATTCGGGGAAATGAAATTTATACAAGGTTCCGCCGAATGTACCTGCAATATATATTGACTTGCCTTTTCCAAAGCTATTCTCGATTATAGCCGGGAATTCTGAAACTTCCGGGCTCCCTGCATAACTTCCCGGCAGAGGTTTACAGAAAAATACAGGAACTTTTGCTTTTGATTTTATTTTCAATCCATAGACCGGGGCGTAGAGATTTTTTTGTCTGATCCCTCTGAGAGAAAAATGATCAGTCTCTGCAAGGGAGAGGTAATCCCATCTGAGCGGACCAAAGATATCACCGGTGCTCTCTGTTCCGAAAACATCATTCAGCTGGAACTGGCCGAGTTTTTTCCCGTATTCATTATAGAGTGATGTTTCGAACGTCGAAATGATATTTCCGCCCGCCATTACGAATTCCCTTATTTTATCTGCAGCCTCTTTCTTCAGGCATACAGCATTAGGAAATATTATCAGGTCGTATTTTCCCTGTGCATTACTTATGGCTGGTTCATCAATTACATCAAAGGGAACATGTCCCCGTGAAAGCCCGTCGTAGAATCCGTAAAATTCCTCTGAAATATTTCCGGCTTTTGTTGCGCTGATCTCTTTGGTGAAATCTGTCAGTGGTACAGACGATCCGCTATAATAATTGCCCGCTTCCTGCGGCCACAGCAGGGCAATCCTTGCCATCGATTTTGTCATGAAGAAGGGATCGGGATTTGCCTTGATAAGCCGGTTATATTTTCTTATTACATCCATCTCCTTTTCATGGAAATGAGGTGTATCACATATCGCCAGCCACACATTTGCCTGGTGTGC
>JADDYF010000343.1 GCA_015712185.1 Bacteroidales bacterium | reverse complement strand
TGTCCCTGTAATAGGAGATCTGATGACAGCCCGCTGGTCCTTTGAAGCTATTGCAGTGAAGCAATTCGGAAACAACAGATACGAGAGACATTACTTTGACCACAGGCAGGCTGAGAGCCAGAACCTTTATTATTCCTCATTTCTGATAAATTCTAAACTGAACGGTGACTTATGGTTCTGTAAAAACAATCTGGACAGTATCAGTAAAAAGTCTGAGGTTGAGGAGAGCTTTGCCAGAATATCCTACCACATCGGGGAATTGGCTCAGGTCACGGGATTTGATGCAGGATCATGGGTAGACTCTATAAATATTGAACAATATAATCAGAATGTCAACGACAACATTGTCAAATTATTGGCCTTTCTGAAGAAGTATTTCATGGATTTAAAGAAGCAAGCTGCCGGCAGAATAGATTCTGTAAGTAAATCACTTACAAACGCTCTTGGGGAAAATAGTCTGATCGACCTGAGGGATAATTTTGAGAATCAACAGTTATTAACATTGGTACTTAACAGGGATAATAAAGATATAGCATTTAAAACGCCATCGAAATATTTACAGAAACTCGATCCGGGATATATGAAACCAACTTCCCGTATCGGACGGGCACATTTCTATGCACCTTGCAAGGTCATCGGGAATATTGAGATTGACACTTACTGGTTCAATATTATAGTTGTTTGGGCAGTGACATTAATTCTTTATCTGACTCTCTATTTTAACCTTCCTGAAAAACTGATTTCCTTCCTCGAAAGCTTCAGGCTCCAGAAAGCCGAAGCATGAACTTCCGGCTTACAACAGGATGACCGGCGTAACCCGGTATTTTTATGGGGAACCCGTCGGTTTATACGGAGCATATCATCTTAGTTCCTTTTCTTCTTTTACGATATTCCACCCCTCAATAGCCAGAGCAGGTTTTTCAGTACCCGCATCAGCAGCGTAAAACTCAACCTTCAGCTCTCTTTTTTCTCCCGGCAACAGCGAGAAATAATTATCATCCCAGAATACAGGCAGTACAAGGTCTTTTGAAACATCCTTTATTATTTTGGGATTTACCGCGAAGGCAAGTGTCGCAGACGGATTTTCAACCTCAACCGTTGCGATATACCGGCCATTAACAATCCTGAGAGGAGAAACAGTATAGTTCAGCTTCACCCGGGGCAGATTATTTAGCGCTTTGAAATCTGCTTTTTCATCGCCGTTTCCCGACAGCCAGTAGAAATTTGAAGAGATCTCTTTTCCGGAGTTATCTGTTAATGTCAGTTTAAGGAAGTATATGCCGCCCTGTTCTTCCGGCAGGCTGATGGGTATCACCTTTTTGCTTTCATCCTGACCAATATCAACTGCTGTTTCTTTTGCAGATATCAGCTTCATGCCGTCAGTGTATAATTTTGCTGATGCCTTTAATCCGCTGAACTCCTTATAGTATCCGTTGACAACCCTGACTGATCCGTCGTCGTATGAATACTGGATATGTAAATTCTCGCAGGCTTTTTTTGCACCGTAAAAAGCACCGTTAGGTGCAAAGAAATAGTCATATAGCTGCCAGTACAGGGAAGGCCAGGCTGAGTTATACATCCAGTAGATGATACCGCTTGACCTGTATTTATTGCCTGCATAAGCTTCGAACATTGCTCTTGTTGCCTCATACTGCAGCACCTGCGATTTCATGCTGTATTCCTCCACTCCTGAAGGCTCGCCGTATCTCGAGAACAATGCATTCCGTGCATCGGGGAAGAAGTTCTTGTGCAGCCTTATATTCCACGATTTGCTTATCGGCCAGAGTTCACTGGCTGGCATCATCTTCCTCATTGTCTCAATGGGGGAGATCTGTTCGCCTGATGGTCCGGCCTCAGTATTGAACTCCAGTTTGCCGTACCAGTATACCGGAGGGCGGTAAGCATATACCCTGGGGAATGGTCCCATCCAGAGCCCTGTATGTCCTGATACTGTGCTGGAATCCTGTGTCGCTGACGACTGCCAGGGCCTTGTCCCGTCATAATCGTTCAGGATCTGGATATACATTTTTTCTACATCAGGTGTGGGATGGTAGTCACTTCCCAGAAGCCAGTCAAAAACTGAGGGATGATTGCGCAGCCTTACTATCTGGTCATGCCAGCTTTTTTGCGCAATGTCGGTAACTTGCGGAGTCCAGTTTTTCCAGCGTTCCCATGAGCTGCAGCAGCACCATCCCACCATTATCATGATACCTTCCTCATCGCATTTATCAAAGAGGTGATCAGGTCCGCGCGGTGCCTCCAGCCGCAGGGCATTCAATCCTATATGTTTTGCATACAGGATATCCGTATCTATCCGTTTATCCGACGGACGCAACATCATATCCTCCACGTATCCTCCCCCCCTGATTACAATATTTTTACCGTTGATCTGGAATACCCTTGTGTGTTTACCGTCAAAATTATTCATCCAGGATGTTATCTCGCGGATGCCGAAACGTGTATTATCTTCATCTGAGGTTTTTCCCTTGATGTCAAATGTCAATGAGAGATCATACAGATTCTGAGGACCCACTGTGTGAGGCCACCAAAGACGCGGATTAGCAATCTCAAGCTGTTTGAATTCTTCGGGATCAAGTACAACAAGCCTGTTTTCTTTCGGACCCAGGGTTATCTTCCGCGAGAACTTTATGTTTTCAATCTTCCCTTTCAGGACGCCGGTGATTTTCCGGCCGGTATTATTCCTGAGTTCTGTTGAAATTGTAATTCTTGCCTTATCTGTTGAGGGCAGGTTAAGTTTTGTTTTGACAAAGGTGTTTTCGATGGCAACAGGTCCGGTGGCATAAAGTGTCACATCATACCAGATACCAGCTCCCCTGTCGGGAGGTGTGGGGTTCCAGTCGACCCATGTAATGGTAAGGTCAGTGCCTCCAGGAGGAAAGATCTCAAGAGCCAGGCAATTACTTACTCCGGTCTGTGCTAAGTTAGTGATGTTCAGGTTGTACAGGCGGTATGCGCCCTGAATCTCGCTGGTATCGGCAACAAGGGTGCCGTTGAGCCAGATGTTGGCTTTGTAGTTGATGCTGTGGAACTTCAGCCAGATATTCTTCCCCTTGAAATCAGATGGTACCGAAAAGACCGTCCGGTACCACCAGGCTGGCCTGAAAGGGCTGTTAGGAGAGATCTCTCCGTTCCTCTGTGTAAAGTAACCCGGGATGGATTCAATATTTGTCCCAAAGTATGGATCGGGATAGACTTTGTTTTCCACCAGTGTTCCGAAAACAGTTGAGGGGACTCTGGCCGGATACCATTTTTCTGGTTTGTAAGAGATTGCTGAGATGGCTTTCCCGTCTTCCCTGATCTCACCGGCAGACTGGATAGCCCAGTTATCTCTGAGCAGGATTTTCTGGTTGGATTTATTCTGACCTGTGCAGACAGACGAAAGGATTACACTTACCATAATGATACTGAACAGATATTTCTTTTTCATTTTCCACCTGGTTTTAAGAGTTAATAAAGTTACAGACTAAAAATTACGCCTCACCCGGTTACTGGTCGCAGGTACATTAAAATTACAAATTACCATAAATAATCAGGATAGTTGATCGGATATTTTTATTTTATACCTTAGCCGCAGTTAATAAGTATCTCCCTGAATTAACCTGTCAGATATGAGTGAAAAAAATGCAACGCCTGTTTCAGCCGCTGGTCTGAAACGTGTTCTCCGCCTCCCTGCACTGGTATTATACGGGATAATCCTTATCCAGCCGACAGCTCCGATGCCTTTGTTTGGTGCTGCAACAAATCTGGCTCAGGGACATGTAGTGACCACTATTCTTATAGGAATGGTGGCAATGCTGTTTACAGCTATAAGCTACGGCCGGATGGCCAATGTATATCCCAATGCGGGTTCGGCATATACCTATGTCGGACGCGAGATCCACCCTTCAATGGGATATTTCATAGGCTGGGGAATGATCTTTGATTATGTTATGAATCCCATCATTTGTGTGATCTGGGCAAGCAAGGCATGCATGAACTTTTTACCCGATATACCGTTCGCGGTATATGCCGTTTTCTTTGCCCTGCTGTTCACCGGAATGAACCTGCGCGGCATTGAAGCAAGCGCACGCACCAATACAGTTATTGCCACCGGCCTTGGTATTGTGATTGTGCTCTTCCTGATATCGGCAATACGATACCTCGTTCTGGATCCGCCGCAAAGCCTGGCTGAATGGACAAGGCCATTTTACAATCCGGAGACATTTTCATTTTCGGCAGTCTCCACCGGCGCTTCGCTTGCAGTACTGACCTATATCGGATTTGACGGCATCTCGACACTCTCCGAGGAGGTTCATAATCCGCGCCGCAACATACTTATAGCTTCAGTGCTTGTCTGTCTTATAACAGGTGTTCTGGCAGCTATACAGGTTTATACGGCGCAGATGGTTTGGCCCGAAACTACTTTTCCCGATCAGGATACTGCATTCTGTTTTGTTGCCAAAAGGGCAGGAGGACAATGGCTGTTCAACCTCGTCAATATTGCTCTTCTTATCGCCACAATAGGATCAGGATCAGGCGCCCATCTCGGTGCCGGACGTCTCCTGTACGGCATGGGCAGGGATAATGCAATCCCGAAAAAGTTCTTTTCAAAAGTCCACCCCCGGACCAGGATCCCGAGCAATAACATAATACTCGTAGGGATCATAGTACTTATCGGAGCATTTGTCCTTACTTATCCTCTTGGCGCCCAGCTTCTGAATTTTGGCGCTCTGATAGCTTTTATGGGTGTAAATGCCGCCTCCTTCGTACATTACTTCCTTCGAAGCAGGCATAAGAACTTTGTGTTCTTTATAGTACCGGTATTAGGTTTTGCGGTTTGCCTCTACCTCTGGCTCAGCCTGGGAATAAAAGCCAAGATCGTCGGCCTTTGCTGGCTGGCGGCCGGAGTGCTTTATGGTGCATATAAAACATCATGGTTCAGAAAACCTCTGCAATATGCAGTGATAGAGACCGATGATGATATCGCGTCACCAAAACAATAATGCTGGTTTCTTTCCGATGAATCCGTAAGGTTCATGAAACGCAGTGAGATAAACAGGATCATGCAGGACGCTAAAACATTTATGGCGGAGAAGCAGTTCATTCTTCCTCCATGGGCATTCTGGAATCTTAATGACTGGAAGAAATACAAAAACTTCACCGGTGAGATAATAACCAACATGCTTGGCTGGGACATAACCGACTTTGGTTCCGGGGATTTCTATTCGAGGGGATTGTTTTTATTTACACTGCGCAACGGGAAGTTCGGTGTGGACATGAAGCCCTACGCCGAAAAAATTATGATCGTTGAAGAGAACCAGGAGACACCGATGCACCATCACTATACAAAGATGGAAGATATAATAAACCGAGGCGGGGGCAACCTCGTCATAGAGCTTTACAATACTACACCCGACAACAATCTCGACAGTACCACAGTTCATTTTAAGGCCGACGGGATCAGCCGGTCAGTTGAAGCAGGAGGGAAGGTTGTACTGACACCCGGCGAAAGTATATGTCTCGAGCCTCACATTTACCACAGGTTTTACGGTGAGCAGGGAAGCGGAAAAGTACTGGTGGGAGAGGTCAGCATGGTAAATGATGACAGGTCGGATAATTGTTTTTATAATGAGGTGGGAAGATTTCCGGAGACTACTGAAGATGTTGCTCCTCTTCACCTTCTGGCAGCAGATTATGATAAATTTCTTAAGTCATCTACCTGATGGCAGCAAAGATTATTGTTTCGGGAGCCGGCTGCTGTCTCGTGGACCTGCTTTATAATAAAATAGATTTTCACAGCAAAGCCATCCAGCCTTTTCTATCGAAAAGGCGTGGCGACGGCGGAGTAACTCCCGGCAAGCGCGATTTCCAGGAAGAATTATAGAAATATAG
>JADDYF010000320.1 GCA_015712185.1 Bacteroidales bacterium | reverse complement strand
GAGCTGTACCGGAGATGATCATTGTGGGTGTAGCCAGCGCTGAGAGATACAGGGATTATACTTCAATTTCGGACGGATTCATTGAAAATACGGCCAGGTTCTTCATAAATGAACTTTTCCCGTTTATCAATAGCAATTACCGGACTCTGAATTACCGTATTGTAATTGGACCACAAGCCGGAGCTGTATTTTCCTTTTATACCCTTCTTAACCATCCCGACCTTTTCCATGCCTGCATAATTGAAAATCCCTTTGTGGGTCAGAACCGTGAAATATTATTTAATATGGCAGGCAGGTTTTTCAATAAAAATATGACATTCAACAGGTTCCTCTACATTAAGGAAGAAAAGGACAACGATCCTGTTTATATCAGCACTGCCTCGGAATTTGCAGAAATAATGAAAACCAGGACACCGGACAAATTCCGGTTCTTTTATAACCTGGCGGAGCCATCAGGTTATTTTGTCCCTCCGGTACCGGCAAAAGAAGGACTTCAACTGCTGTTTGAAAAATTTGCTTTTCCCGATACCATTCAGGTAAATAATGTAAATGATATTAAAAACTTTTATAAAAAGTTTTGTAAAAGCTATGGCGTTGATCTTATTGCTCCTGAACATGTTCTGACTATTGAAAGTGATAAGCTGTTATCTGCAGGCAGGTATGATGAATTATCCGAATTGCTTGAATATATGTTATCTACCTATCCAAAATCCTTAAATGCACTGATGAGAATGGGAGATCTTAAGAGAATTCTGGGAGAATATGAACCTGCAATAAAATACTATGATCAATTCCTGAAGATAATGCCTGTTGATGCGATCGCAATCAGGAACAGGAGGAATAATTTAGAAAGATATATCAACGAATCACTGGTTTATATTCTCGAGAAGGATATTCAGTCGTCGGGGGTTGACAGGGCAGTCAGGAATTTTAAAAGAACAAAAGCGTCGAAAGAGAACAAACTTACTTATGAAGAAAGTGATTTAAACATTCTTGGCTATGCATTACTGAACAGGCAAATGAATTCAGAATCTGTAAAAGTATTTAAGCTGGCGCTGGAAATCTATCCGAATTCAGCTAATCTTTATGACAGTTTAGGTGAAGCATTCATGAGAATCGGTGATAAAAAGAATGCGATTCTTAATTATGAGAAATCACTGCAAATGAATCCCTCCAATAACAATGCAAAAGATATGCTATATAAATTGAAGAATTAAGCTTGTATTTTAATTGACATTTTAAACCGTCGGACTACTATGATAAAAATAGTCTTGAAAATAATAGCGTTGATAATTCTGACTCTCTCTGTCTCAGTACAGGATATGTTCCCTGCAAGTCAGCTGTCAATACCCTCCGGATGCACTGTAATCACTGTTTCAAAGGGAGATGAAGTCTTTTTCGGCGGCAACGACGACTATATTAATCCTGACTCCTACTATTGGGTGGAAAAGGGTGACTCCTCAAAATACGGAGTGATCTGGATCGGGACTCCCGATAATCCACAGCAGGGAGTTAGCGAAAAAGGCCTGGCTTATGATGCAAACGGGCTACCCAGGTTTAATGTGAATCCCCACACTGAAAGAATTCCTGTCCCGGGAGGATATTATCACAATTATATAATGCAGATAATGCATGAATGCTCAACGGTGAAAGAAGTCATTGACTGGATCAATACTCACCAGCGGTTTCCATATATGCACGATCAGCTTCATTTTGCAGATAAAACAGGCGATGCAGTAATTATCAGCGCAGGGAAAGATGGTGAGATGGTCTTTACCAGGAAAACAGCGGGTGACGCATTTCTTGTTTCTACCAATTTCAATGTGGCTAATCCTTCAAATAGTTACGGATATCCCTGCTGGAGGTATGATAAAGCTAATGAACTTTTAGGGGGCATGATTGATAAAGGAGAACCTCTTAGCTATGAAAATGTTACCAGCGTGATGGATGCAGTCCATGAAGAAGGTGCAAGCTGGACAATTGAAACCCTGGTAGCTGATCTTGTTAATGGTGTGATGTACCTGTACTATTTTTACCAGTATGATAATCCGGTAATTATAAATATAAAAGACGAGCTGGCAAATCCCAGGGAAGCCGGGCCCCTGAGCAAACTTTTTCCTGAGAATGTGCAACAGGAAGCAGCAATGCGATACAGTGATTTGACAAAGACTATCAGAATAAATAATACTGTTGGCAGGTTATGGATTGCCCTGATAGTTTTATCCCTGATCTTAATATCTTTTATTCCTCCGCGAAAGAAAGGACTAAGATTCTGGATACCTGCAGCTCTGATCCTTGGTCCGGTTGCAATACTGGCAAGGCTTCTGACTGTAAATTCCGGTAAAACATCAATATGGCGGATCGCCATAATTGAAACTGCCGGGAATCTTATACCTCTTGTTATTGCCAACCTGGTTTCAGTGATAATCATTATCTCAAAAATGGTATCCGGAGGTTTTAATCAGCTGTTGCAGATTCTATTTATTATCATTCCATTATTGACAGCATGGATTCTTTTTCATGGTCCTCTTCTGGCCTCAGCAGGAAAGAAGAACTTTGTTAAATTCCTGTTTCAACGTCTTCCGCAGGTATTGGCTGCTACAATGCTGGGATTAGCCGGTATTTTCCTTGTTTCAATGCCCCTGGTAAACAAGAGCCTAGTAATGTCGCAGATAATGCCCTTATCACCATGGATAGTTATTACGTGGCTGGCAATAACTGTCGCAGGCAGTCTGGCAGGTGGTATATTGATATACTTCTACGAGCACTGGGCAGTGAAAAGAGGATACCAGGCATGGAATATCCTTGCCGGATATGAAGGAGAAGTTAACACTCCGCAGTGGAGTAAACTCTGGTGGTGGCTAATTATCAGTATTTTAGTCCTCTTCGCCGGCATTTTTACCGGGGTAATGCTGCTGAAAGCCATAACAGGTTGACCAGGATATTACTTTAATCTGTTCAGGGAATACGAAATAATATTGAAATCGCATATTAAAAATCTACTTCCATGATTTACAAAAGGTTACTGGTATTAACGATCTGCTTTATAACCATCCCCATATCGGGACAAGATATGTTCCCGGTCAGACAATTGACTTTTGATCCTGCGCAGCAGGGCTTTGCTACATGGTCCCCTGACAGTAAATATATTGTTTATCAATATACCGATCTGAATGATACACTCGGTAAGAATGGTTTATGGAAAGTATCCGTTGACGGTACCGGGGCAAAGCAGATCTTCAAAGGCATTGCGGAACATGCTAAATGGTCACCTGACGGGAGATACATTGTCTTTGATGCCGATACCGGAAACAGCATAAGAATGATCCCGGCAGAAGGAGGTGAAGTTATAAAATTCCTGCCCGATTCAGTTGTGATCCGGAACGGCGGCCTCCCCTGCTGGTCTCCGGATTGTTCGCAGATCGCTTTTATTGAAAGGAGAGGAGTGTCAGTTTGCACATACAATCTGAAAACCGGCGAATTGAAAAGTCTGTTCAATGAGGAAGGTAAGCTGCCACTGCCGGGAGGCTGGTGGATTGACGGAAAGAGCATTCTTGTTGCCAATATGGACCGGCAAACGAGAAAGTGTGCTATGTTGAAAATATCTGCAGAAAACGGGGAATCAACACCTCTCTCCGGTTATAATGAAAATTTCTACCGTCATCTGTCACTTTCACCTGATGGATCATTACTGATATATGCCGCAATGGAAGGTAAATATCTGGGCTTGTATATAATGCCATCAGAAGGCGGGAGATCTTTGCTGCTGGCGGCAGTAAAGGATGGTCACACTGAAGGTGCAGCCTGGTCTCCTGACGGAAAAAAGATCGCATTTACCAGAACGCAGGGAAGGAATTTTGACATCTGGGTGATGGAAGTCAATGTTAAGAAGATAAAAAGTTATCTTAAAAAATAAGTAAAATACTATGCCGGACCGGAGACATTTAAACATATTTATAATAACAGGGATCCTATTTCTTTTTTCGTGTACCAGAGACGAGCAGGAAACTGTTTCATGGAAGCCTGAAGTAATGAATGACGGGTGGAATGTTTCCAGCCTTCTGGAACAGGATATGGATTCTTCTGTCATCATTAATCTCTTTGTGGAAGCAGAACAACTTGATAACCTGTATAGCCTGCTGATAGTAAAGAACGGGTATCTGATAGCTGAGAGATATTTTAACGGAATGACGGTGAACGATGCCGCACGTACTGCATCAGTTACAAAAAGCATTATATCAGCACTCGCAGGTATTGCTATCAATGAAGAATTTATTGAAAGCCCTGATCAGAAGCTGAAAGATTTTTTCCCCGAGATTGACTGGGGATCAACAGATCCGAAAAAATCTGAGATTACCGTTGAGCAGATTCTGCAGATGAGGTCGGGCTATCCATGGGAAGAGGTTTACGGGTATCTGGAAACACTATCCGGCTCATCAAACTGGATCCCTTTCCTGAAGGAGTTCCCCCTCGTGCATGATCCTGGCACACAATTCGGATATTCGAATTTTACGGCACACATTATGGGTATAATCATAGCCCGAAGTGCAAATCAATCACTTTTATCATTTGGCCGTAGCTATCTGTTTAATAATATGGGCATTTCAATTACCGGGTGGCCGAAAGACGCCAACGGATACTATTATGGAAGCGGTGATATAGAGATGACCCCCAGAAATCTTGCTAAATTCGGACAGCTCTTTCTTGATGAAGGCGTCTGGAATGACGTTCAGCTTATTCCATCTGAATGGGTGAATTCATCCTTCCATGTATATTCTTCTTCGACCTATGGCCGTGAGATCCTTACGAATATTCGTACTCTGAAATATGGATACCTATGGTGGTCAGGAACTTCCGGAAGCCATCAGATTTGGTTTGCATGGGGACATGGCGGTCAGATGGTTGTTATCATACGTGATTTGAATATAGTCGTAGTGGCAACAGCTTTAGTCCCGGGCATATTCGATCCTGATGCATGGCCAAAATCAAAAGTTGTCATGGAACTGGTTGGCCGCTTTATTACAGAAATCTGATAATCAACAAGCAATAAATGAAAAAATTAATTCTATTTCTCCTTGTAAGTATTTATCCTTCTGATATTTCCTTCCCTCAGGAAATTAAAGTCCCTGTTGAGCCTTCTGAGACCTGGCTTAATAACCAGCATCAGCCTTCAAAGCTGATGGATGCTATTGGACTGAAAGAAGGTATGACGATTGCAGATATAGGTGCAGGAAGAGGAAGGATGACTGTATTTTTCTCGCTTAAAGTTGGTGAAAAAGGCAAGGTATATGCCAACGATATCGATAAGGAGGCTCTTACCTATCTTGAGCACAGGTGCCAGAGCAATAATATGACTAATGTGAAAACCTTCCTTGGCAGGGTTGATAATCCGAAGCTGCCGGCAGGAGAAGTCGATATTGCATTCATGGTAAGCACATATCATCATCTTGAAAAACCGGTTGAAATGATGAGAAACACAATTCCCTGCCTGAAAAAAGATGGAATCCTTGTTATTGTTGAAAGGGATCCGGTCAGAACCGGCCAGACCGGAAGGGAAAGTACCTCAGGGGAAGAATTAAAAAGAGAGGCTGAAGAAGCAGGCTTTGAGATCATTAAAGTGAATTCCGAGCTTCTTGAAAGAGATAACATTTATTTCTTGAAGCCAAAATAATAACCACAGTGTATCACGGTGTATAACTAGATGTTACACGGTTTTTAACAGTATTATTCTGTGTCAGTCTGAACAGAGAGATATCTGTGTGTTCCGTGGTAAGATTATTATATAGGGTTTTACCCATCTGTAAGGTCTATTAAATACTGATGTTCAATATCTCCCGGATGAAGCTTTCAGTCCCATATTATCCAGTAAAAGCTCTGATATTCTTTTTTTTCATTCTGTCAGTTACACTGGCTGACTGTAAAAAGAATGACAATTACCCTGAACTATACAAATATGAGATACCGGATCAGCTTGATGACGGATGGATAACAGAATCGCTGAGCGATGCGGGAATCGATGAAAAAGTACTGAGTAAACTTATGGACAGGCTCTATGCCACACCAGAGCATAATATTCACAGTATATTGCTAATAAAAAAAAGCAAACTCGTTTTCGAGGAATATTTCAGCGGAGAAAAATTCAAACTCGGAAAATATACCGGGGAATCCGGATTTACCAGGGATGATCTACACACCCTGTGCTCAGCAACCAAAAGCTTCACTTCCGCCCTGCTGGGAATAGCAATCGATAAGGGTTTGATAAAATCGGTTGACGAGAAAGTATTCAATTTCTTTCCTGAAAATTCTGACCTTATCGCTACGACTCCCGGGAAAGGGAATCTGACAATCAGACATCTTCTGACCATGACTTCAGGTTTGCAATGGGACGATGAATCAACCTCATACTATGATCCTGCCAATGATATGTACAAGCTTTTTACCAGCAGTGATCCGATGAGATTTATCCTGTCAAAACAACTGATCAACACTCCCGGTACTGTTTTCAGATACGCAAATTGCAACACAAACCTCATCGGGGAAATAGTACACAGGGCAACGAATAGAAGACTCGATATCTTCTGTGACTCAGTATTATTCTCCAGGCTTGGGATTTCGTCATACGAATGGCAGAAAATAAAACCTGAAATAATTTTTACGTCGGGAGATCTTATGCTTCGCCCCAGGGATATGGCCAAATTCGGACAGCTATTTCTTAATAAAGGTGCCTGGTACGGAGAACAACTGATATCTGAAGCATGGTGTACAGAGTCAACTTCGATGCATATCGATCCTAATGATTTTTCAACCGTCTACAGATGGTCGGACGGTTATGGATTTCAATGGTGGCAGAGGGATTATACATCTGGCAGAAAATCATATAACTCTTACTTCGCATCCGGATGGGGAGGACAGCTTATAATAGTTATTCCCGAGCTGGAAACTGTAATTGTATTCACCGGAGGCAATTATTATACCGGTGAAAAGATATCCTGTTATACCGTAGTAGAGGATTATATTATACCTGCTTCGACAGATTAAGGCTTATCTATCTTTATATATATTCAACTGGTGCCTCAAGACTTTTATTTAAACCACTCGTCCCTGAAATTTACAAGGTATACCCTGTCAGTCGATCTTGTCAGTGCCGTATAAAACCACCTCAGGTAGTCTATAGTTATCTCATTCCTGTTAAACATACCCTGGTCTATGAAAACCCTCTCCCACTGCCCTCCCTGTGATTTGTGGCATGTAACTGCGTATGCAAATTTTATCTGGAGGGCATTGAAATAAGGATTGTTCCTTACAGCTTCATACTGTTTTCTTCTGGACTTTAAATGGATGTAATCACCAAGTATACTCTGAAAGAGCTCCCTGTTTTTTTCACCAGGTAATGCCGGAGTATCAAGATGGAGCACATCCAGCATGACTTTTGATTCCAGCTCAAGGTTATAATCAGGGAAATAAAGTAACATCTCGGCAAACCTGAACCCAAACCGCTCTTCAAACCTCCTGATCTTTTTCACTTCAGCAATGTCGCCATTGGCAATGAATCCGATATTATCTTCTTCCCCGTTATCTATAAGAAAGTAGTTATTCTTTACCACCATTACCAGATCCCCTGTGCTTATCTCCTCTTCCCTGAAGAATATCCTGTTACGGATACCCTCATTATACCTGTTCGCCTGTTTGTTTGAATTCACAACAATAATTGTTCCTTCGAGACCGCATGTGCCGTATGAAGCTGTCAGTTCGTCAATAAGTTCCTCGCCGTTCAGGCGTATAGTATCTTTATAGTGTATGCAATCCACGGAAGGGTGAATAAGGCTGCTCTCATCAATCTGCCACCTCACACGGGTAGCATTCATCAATACACCCGATGATTCACTCTGCCGGAGCACCTGGTGCAACTCCGTAACCTCGAGACCAAACCCATATTCAGTCAGGACAGTTTTATCCAGAGCAGGGCTCACAGCAGATCCAACCGGAGGAAGCTGGGCTGTGTCTCCAACAAGTATCAACCTGCACCCGATGCCGGAATAGACATATTCAACCAGGTCGTCAAGCAGCTTTCCGCTTCCGAAGAGCAATGACTCGGATGAACTGTTTGAGATCATAGAAGCCTCATCCACAATAAAGTATGTCTTTCTGTGCAGATTCCTGTCAAGCATGAAACTGCCCATTCCGTCTTTGGATGATTTCTGCCTGTAGATCTTTTTATGGATCGTGAATGCCTGTCTTCCCGAATAAGAAGCCAGCACTTTTGCAGCTCTCCCTGTGGGTGCAAGCAGTACTGACCTGATCCTCAACATCTCAAGTGTCCTGACAATTGAGCTGATGACGCTTGTCTTGCCGGTGCCCGCATAGCCTTTGAGGAGAAAGATCACATCGCTGGTATCACTTGTGATATAGGAAGCGATCTTCTTCAAAGCAGAAGACTGATCATCTGTGGGAATATTCCCAAGGTTTTTGCAGAGGTTGTTATATAATATTGTTTCCCTCATCCATTGTGCTTATCGTGTGAACTTTATGCGCCCTGTGGTTAAGAAATCCAGCCACACAGGTACAAAGGACCTTACTAAGGTACAAAGTAGTTTTTCCCTTACAACGGATTTATAACATATTGTTATATTTGTTTACAATTTAAACCTGTCAGATGCCTTTTCTGGAGCTGTTTGATGAGACACTTGATATTAATTCGACAGACAATTATGAACTGTCGGTCCAGTTTAGTCCTGAAGGATTTCACTTCTGCATACTTGATACAATAAGGAACAAATATATACTCCTCCGGTCCTCGGAACCTGATGAAAATAAGAATTTCACAGCCGATAAGCTGGATGAGATTATACGCAAAGATGATTTTCTGTCGAAGCGTTTTAAGAAAGTGAATATTGTGATGCTATCACCGAAATTCACTCTTGTTCCTTCTCCTCTTTTTGAACACGATAAGAAAGAAGAATATTTTACTTTCAATCATATTCTTGCAGAGGGTGATATAGTACTCTCAAACAAAATTCCGGAACCTGATGCATATATTGTCTTTTCGGTGCAGAAACCTGTTTATGAACTCTCCATCCATCAATACCCTTCAGTCCAGCCTTATCATCATACAAAACCTTTGCTTGACCAGGCATCTCTTCACAGCAGGAGGATCAACAGCTATTATATCCATGTTCATATTGAAAGGGATTTCTTCAATCTTATCATATTACATCATAATATATTGAAATTCAGTAATTCATTTAACTACAGAAATATCTCGGATATCCTGTATTATGTACTGAATGTATTTAAAAACCTCGGGATTGGCCAGGAAGAAACTATTCATTTCAGCGGTCTGACCGAGAAGTATAATGACCTTTCCACCAGTTTTGCCTTATATGTGCGTAATATCAAGTTCACAGATCCTGCAGGCAATTTTACTTTCAGCTATATTTTTAACGAAATTGAACTTCACAGGTACATAAACCTTTTCGGTGTAACAAATTGCGAATAATCGGAGGGAAATACAGAGGCAGAAGGATAAATCCTCCTCCCGGCCTTAAAGCCAGACCTACAACTGACTTTGCACGCGAGGGGCTTTTCAATATCCTTAATAATCGAGTTGATTTTAATGAGGTCACTGTCCTTGACCTATTCTCAGGTACCGGAAGCATAAGCTATGAGTTTGCATCACGCGGAGCTGCAGAGGTTCACCTTGTTGAACAGGATCCCAAACACATTAACGGCATCAGACGGATCATTAAAGATACAGGATTTGATAA
>JADDYF010000293.1 GCA_015712185.1 Bacteroidales bacterium | reverse complement strand
AAAGATAAGTGACGATGCAGCTGTCGAAATTGCAAGGAGAAGCAGGGGAACGCCAAGGATTGCCAATGCACTGCTGCGCAGAATAAGGGATTTTGCCCAGGTGAAAGGGTCAGGTAAGATAGATATTGATATAACGAAGTATAGCTTAAACGCTCTGAATATTGATCAGTACGGCCTTGATGAAATGGATAACAGGATACTGTATGCTATAATCGATAAGTTTAACGGCGGTCCGGTGGGGATCAATACGATAGCCACAGCCGTAGGCGAAGAAAGCGGTACTATCGAGGAGGTTTATGAACCATTTCTCATTAAGGAAGGATTCCTGAAACGAACCCCGAGAGGCCGCGAAGTGACAGAGCATGCTTACAGACACCTGGGTAGAAAATTCAGGCAGGATTTAACGGGAAGACTATTCTGAAAGAATAACCCCCTGGAATCGGGTCAGGAGATATCAGTTGAACACGTTACTGATCTTTTCAAGACCTTTTCTGTTCATGATCCTTATTTTTCGGCCATTAAGCTCTACAAGCCTGTCGGACTTAAATTCTGACAGCAGCCGGATAACTGATTCTGTCGCAGTACCGACAATATTTGCAAGCTCTTCACGGGTCAGTGTGATCTGTAGATAATCCTGGTTATCTAGACCGAAGTCATTCACAAGGAACAGGAGTATTTCAGCGAGCCTTTCCCTTACCGTTTTCTGGGCAATATCAGTGATGAATGAGTTTGCCTCGCCAAGTTCGTGGCACGAAAGCTTCAAAAGCTCGAGTGCAAAGTTTGAATTTGTCTTGATAAAGGAGATAAGGATCTCAGCCGGAATGAAACAGACATTACAGTCTTCAATAACTTTAGCCGAGGTGCATGCAGGCTCGTTGCTGAGAACGCTCCTGTAAGCAATGATATCACCAGGCTTTGCAAAGCGTATTATCTGTTCCTTGCCGTCAAGACCGGTCTTGAATACCTTTATGATGCCTTTGTTTATACAATAGAAGCCGCTTATCCGGCTACCCTCATGGTACAATATATCCCCGCGCCTGTACTGCCGGAACTCTTTCTGATAATTGATCTGGTCAACCTCCTCGCCTGAAAGATGTTTGAAAATCGAACCGGTTTGCAGGGCACATTTATCACAAAAAGGAATATGTACCTCATTCTGTTTCATTTTCCTGCTCTTTTTATTGTCAGTGTTTAACGCTACAAGGTATATTATTGTTCAAAATCTTCAGAAAGCAGTTCTGAACTGCTCGAGAAACCTGATATCGTTTTCAAAATAAAGACGGAGATCATTAACCTGATATTTCAGCATTGCAGGTCTTTCAATACCCATGCCGAATGCAAACCCGGTATATTTTACGCTGTCTATATTACATGACTCCAGTACAGCCGGATGGACCATTCCGCAACCGAGCACCTCGAGCCAGCCTGTATATTTGCAGACATTACATCCCCTTCCTCCACAGATGGTGCAGCTGACATCCATCTCACCCGAAGGCTCGGTGAACGGGAAATAGGATGGTCTTAACCTGATCATGGTATTCTTTCCATACATCTCACGGGCGAAGAACAGTAAAGCCTGCTTCAGGTCGGCAAATGAGACATTTTCATCGATATAGAGGCCTTCCACCTGATGGAATATACAGTGTGCCCTGGCTGAAATGGCTTCGTTACGGAAAACCCTTCCGGGAAAAATGGCCCTTATCGGGGGTTTATGATGTTCCATTACCCTCACCTGCACCGAGGATGTATGGGTGCGCAGCAGGATATCACCGGGACTGGAATATTCATCAGAGATCCTCGATATATAAAATGTGTCCTGCATATCACGGGCGGGATGTTCCGGTGCAAAGTTCAGCATTGTAAATACATGATCATCATCCTCAATCTCGGGTCCTTCTGATACTGTAAAACCTAATCTGCTGAATATGTCAATTATTTCGTTCCTGATAATTGAGATGGGATGGCGGGATCCCAGAAACCACGGATAAGCAGGGCGCGTAAGATCGCCGACCTGCGTGGAATCTTCTGTCCTGAGGAGCTGCAATTTAAGGGAAGTATATCTGTCAAGGGCTGTTTGCTTCAACTGGTTAAGCTTCTGCCCGACCTCCTTTTTTTCGGAAGGGGGAACATTCCTGAAATCATCAAATAATTCGGGAATAAGCCCTTTCCTGCTTAAGAACCTAAGACGGTATGCTTCAAGTTCTTCGCTGCTGGTTATTGAATAAGAAGAAATTTCGGAAAGGAGTGCGTTTATTCTGTCAAGCATCGAATAAAAGTGTTGATATATATAAACATTTACTTTTTCTCAATTTTCATCTTCAGGATCTTAATATCACTCAGCGGCCTGTCGGACTGGTCCGTCTCCACGGCTGCGATCCTGTCGACAACATCCAGCCCCTCTATAACTTCCCCGAATACTGTGTAGGTGCCGTCGAGACGCGGCACACCGCCGGAATTCAGATATACCATACGCTGATCTTCCGGAATCCTGTAGTTTTCGTTTCCGGCAAGATACTCAAACATCCTGGCAGAAGCTTTTTCCTGGATCTCTGCATCGGTAAGCGGAGTGCCGGCAATACGGGCGCTGTCAGCTACCTGATGGATAAGCTTATTGAATATGGCCTGTTTGATGTTGCTGTTGATGCGCTGCTCAGCTGCGTTAAGCTCATCTTCAGTGAATCTGGTCCCCTGGACTATATAAAATTGTGTTCCTGAAGACCGCATTTCGGGATTTACGTCATTTCCCTCGCGGGCAGCAGCAAGTGCTCCTTTCTTGTGAAAATAGCTAGTGCTGAACTCTGCAGGGATTGTATAGGTATCAAGCGAATCGGCATCTGCACCCACAGGGACACTCCTGGTCATCATATCCCCTGCCTGTATCATGAAGTTATTGATCACACGGTGAAATGAGATGCCCTCATAAAATCCCGAGTTTACAAGCTTGATGAAATTGTCACGATGGATAGGAGTTCCGTCATACAGACGGAGCCTGATATCACCCAGTGTGGTTTTCATTGTAATTACGGTATTCTCATTCCCGGCCGGCCTGGCGCAGCAAAGAAAAACAGAAAACAAGGAGAGGAGCAGAATCCTTATGAATAATTTGTTCATGAATATTGGCTGTTGGTTAATATCGCTTTGTTTTTACGAAGGCAAAGATATTTAACTTTGCCCGATAGCGAAAGAAATGGATTTCAAATTAATAGTGATCCGGACGAATTTGTTTGCATGCCGGCGGATTCGAATCAAAAAATTATCTTTGGCAACAATTTTCAGAGATGGATGAAGTCAGGACATTAGCTAAGCAGACTGCTATATATGGCTTTGGCACAATTGTTCCGCGGTTCCTGAATTATGGCATTCTTACTTTTTTCTATACACGGATCTTCGGGAAAGCCGAATATGGTGTTGTTACGGAGCTGTATGCCTGGATGGTTTTCCTACTGATAATCCTGACATATGGTATGGAAACAGGATTCTTCAGGTTTGCACAGAAAAAGGAGGATTACGAAAAAGTATACAGCACAACCCTGATAAGCCTTTTCCTTACTTCAGTGGTATTTCTGATCCTCGTGAATATTTTTATTGATCCCGTATCGGCAGCCCTGAAATACAGCGACCATCACGATTATATAAGAATGTTTGCTGCGATAGTGGCCATTGATGCATTTACAGCAATACCTTTTGCAAGACTGAGAAAGGAGAACAAGCCCGTCGTATTCAGTGTCATAAAAATTGCTAACGTGATTATAACCATCATAACTGTTTTGTTCCTTCTTCTCATTGCACCAGGTATTTACGAAAGAAGCACAGGATGGTTCAGGAATATATATGATCCCGATTACAGGGTTGGATATGTCTTTGTCGCAAACCTTGCCGGCAGTGCAGCCACGCTTCTGATGCTTATTCCTTATATCATAGTAAGACCAGTTTTCGACAGATCATTATGGTCGCGGATGGTAGGTTACTCGCTGCCATTGCTGCTGGCCGGGCTCAGCGGTTCTATAAATGATGCACTTGATAAGATAATCATACGAAGAATCGTCGGTGAAGACGGAGGACTCGAAACAGTAGGTGTGTACGGAGCAGGATACAAGATTGCCGTTCTGATGGCACTTTTCATCCAGATGTTCAGATTTGCTGCAGAGCCTTTCTTTTTCGAAAGGGCTAAGCATGAAAATGCAAAGGAGACCTATTCATATGTAATGAAATACTTTGTAATAATAATGCTGCTGGTATTTCTGGGAATAAACCTGTATTTGTCAGGGATTCAATATTTGATTGGGAGAGATTTCCGCGAATCAATAATTGTGGTTCCGATTATAAGCATGGGTTACCTTCTTTACGGAATCTATATTAACCACAGCATATGGTACAAGCTGAATGATCTTACGAAATACGGCATTTATATTGCACTTATCGGAGCTGTAGTAACAGTTGTTATTAATTTGATGCTTGTTCCTGTATACGGGTATATGGCTTCGGCCTGGGCACATATCGCTGCATATGGCATCATGGTCGTAATGTCTTACATTTTCGCAGAGAAACATTACAAAATTGACTATAATTTAAAAGAGCTGATACCATATTTCATTATTGCCGTGGGATTGGTAATACTGAGCAGGGTATTAAATTACAGGAACTTAATTGAAGAGTTGGCTGTTAATACCGTTTTTCTGATTATATTTATTGTCTATGCACAATATAAAGATCATGCATTCACCGTATTGCTGAAGAAGGGACAATAATTAGAATAAGGATAGAAAACCTGTCACATAGTTAATAATAGCGAATAGATTGCCCTGATGATTAGAGCAGAACAAAAAAATGCTGAATGAATAACACCGGACCAGCTTCCTGAACCAATCAGAGGAGCAAGAGGTTTCGGACTACAGGAAAGAAATTAATATGAAAAAGGGAAGCTGGATTATAGTACTGACAATTTTTACGGTAATAGTCATAATATCGTGCAGCAGACGACTGTTACCGACTGACGTGACCGGAATAAAGGGTGAGTCGTATGATTCAGCAGCATTCGACTATTTGTATGTAGAGGGAATAAAGCAAAAGATATTGGGCAATGCGGGAGATGCCCTGAGATATTTTGAACAGTGCCTGAAAATAAATCCCGAAAGCGGGGCTGCATATTATCAGATGGCACAGATAGTTATGACTCTTGGTGATATCAGCAATGGTAAAAAATATTTACTGACGGCACTATCAAAAGAGCCTGTAAACATATGGTATATTATGATGCTTGCCGGAGTGTACTACCAGGAGAAAAATATAGACAGCACTATAATATTTTATGAAAAGGCAGTTAAATATTATCCTGAAAGAGAAACACTTCATCTGGCGCTTGCAAACCTCTATTCTGAAGACAGACAGTATGAAAAGGCTGTTAAAATTTATGATGCACTGGATAAAAAATATGGACCTAATGAATCTTCCACACTGTCAGCGGTAAGGAGTTTAATACTTGCAGGAAAACATGAAGAGGCTCTTGAAAAGATACAGATGCTGCTAAAAGAAAGACCTGACGAGATCCTTTATAATGGACTGCTTGCAGAAATCTATCGTGAAAAAGGAGACAGGGAAAATGCAAGGGAGGTTTATAATAAGCTTATTGACAGAAATCCGGATAATCCGGAAATACTTCTTTCACTGTGTGATTTCCTTATAAGCGAGAAAAGCTATGATGAGCTGTTTCCATTACTGAACAAAATAATAATGAATGGAAATATAACCAGAGAGGAGAAGATAAGACTATTTGCGCAGTTGACCGAAGAAAGTGAACTTATCAAAAGCATGGATAACGAATTACAGGAAATCTTCATGGTACTTGAAACAAAATTTGCTGAAGATGATATAATTACTCTACTCAGGCCTGAATTGCTTATTAAAATGGGCAAAACAAAGGAAGCTGGTACAAGACTTGAAGAAATAATCGGGAAAAGACCTGAAAACTACTATGCATGGGAAAAGCTGTTATTCCTGTACCTTCAGGAAAAAGATTACAGGAACCTCCAGTTAAAAGGAGAAGAATGCGCAAAACGTTTCAACATGTCGTTTGTTGCGAAAATGTTATACGCCAACGGTGCAATGGAAAACGGTGACTATGATACAGCGCTGGAGGAAATAAGGAAAGCAGGTATTATTGCGGGAGATAATAAAGAAATGAGTGTGCAGGCTTTATCGATGAAGGCATCGGTTTATTATAAAATGAAGAATCTGGCAAAAGCATTTGAAACATTTGAGGAAGCACTGAAAGCCGATAATAACGATCTGACGATACTTAATAATTACGCTTACTACCTTGCAGAGGAAAACCTGAGGCTAAAGGAAGCTCAGGAAATGTCAGCAAAGGTTATTGAAATCGAAAAGACCAATTCGACTTATCTCGATACCTATGCATGGATTCTGTATAAAAGAGGAAAAGCAAAAGAGGCAGCAAAAGTAATGGAATTTATCATGAAGAATGAGGAAGTTAATGATGCGGAATTATTTGAGCACTACGGATATATTCTTAAAAAGAGAAGAAGCTGCACCAAGGCAGTTGAAAACTGGAAAAAGGCTTACGAAATTGACAACACAAAAACCATTTTGTTAAAGGAGATTGAAAATTGTCAAAAATAGGATTCATAGCAGTATTGACCTTATTAGCACTGACTGGCTGTTCAGTAGTTAGAAGAGGTGCCGGAACTAATACGTTAGCAGGTGAACTAACGATGTCATCTTTCTCACCGGAATCAGTCAGAGAGCTTAATATAACCAATAATAACTTCTATATTCAGAAAGCGGAAATAGAAATTTTTAACAATGGAGAACGCGAAAAACTGCTGGGAAGCGTTAAATATATTAATAAGGAAGAATATCTGGTAAGTGTCAGGTCACGATCAGGAATAGAAGCAGCAAGGATTTATGTTTCGAAAGACACTATACTGATAAATGACAGGATAAACCGGAAACTTTATTATGGTTCAACCGGATATTTAGAAAGAAAGTATGGAATAACTATTACATTTTTGCCGATGATTTTCGGAGATTTCAGGGATGAAAATAAAATATTGGAAGGTGAGATAAAATGCACTGAAGGAAGAGCCGGAATTGAATATGAAGCAGGAAATAACAAAATGTACTTTATTATTGACTGTAAAATATTAAAAATAATAGCAATTAATATTGGAAATAAAGATAATAAAGATGGAATAGTCTTGACATTCAAAGATTTCATTAAGAATAATGGTGTAAAGTATCCTGAAAGAATAGAAGTGGTGGATAATATCAACAGAACGGAAATAAAGGTTTATATTGAAAGAATTGAAATACCTTTCACAGGTACTATAGAATTCATACCTGGTAAGAATTATGAAATGGTGAAGCTTCAATGAGGTGCTTTATTACATTTTGCCTGTTAATATTTGCGTGCTGGAGAATATTACCGGGTCAGACACGTGCAGAACTAGAGGAGCAACGACAGAAGGCTCTTGAGGAAATAAACTATGTGGATAATATGTTAAAAAGCACGGTAAAGGAAAGAAGTGAAAGCCTTAATGCATTGAGGATTATAGGGAACAAGTTGAATCTGAGGGAATCAGTCATAAACGGTCTGGGAGAAGAAATAGACCTGCTGAATGAGAGAATTGAGCTTAACAGACTGGCAATTGAAATGATGGAGAATGATATTATTAGCCTTAAGAATGATTATTCAAGGAACATTATGAACTCATACAAGGCAAGAAAAACAAACCAGGAGATAATATATGTGTTATCTGCCAAGGATTTCAATCAGGGATACAAGCGTTTAAAATATTTACAGCAGGCTACCAAATTCAGAAGAAACGAATCGGAAGTGATTGCAGAACTTAAGAACCAGTTAGAAACTACAAAGGAAAGGCTTGAGAATGACCTGCTTAAGATAACTGACCTGAGGACCAGAGAGGAAATTCAAAAGAACCTGCTTCAAAGCGAAAAAACAAGACAGGAAAGAGTTTCAAACTCATTAAGAAAGAAAGAACAACAACTTAAGAAAGAGCTTGAAGACAAAAAAAGAATTGCAAAAAGAATTGAAAGTGAAATAGTAAGAGTAGTTGCTGAGGAAAGAAAACGAAACATTAAAACTGAGTTAACTCCTGAAGAGAAACTTATAAGTGATACATTTTCTGAAAACAAGGGAAAATTACCCTGGCCTGTTGAACGTGGAATAATTACGGGACATTTCGGTGTTCATCAGCATCCGGTATTGAAATATGTAAGTGTGGATAACAAGGGAATAGAAATTACAAGTTCGGGAAGGACAAAGGCTAGAAGTATTTTTAAGGGAGAGGTCACGCAGGTATCTTCAATACCCGGAGCAAATATGACTATTATCGTAAAGCATGGGAGATACTTCTCTGTTTATGTAAATATTGTTAACGTAAAGGTAAAAAGAGGTGATAAAATAGAAACAAAGCAGGAACTGGGTGATGTATTTATTGACCCGGGAGCAGACAATAATAGTATACTGAAGTTTATGATTTTTGACCAGAAT
>JADDYF010000262.1 GCA_015712185.1 Bacteroidales bacterium | reverse complement strand
AACATATACTTTCTGAAAGATCCAGTAGTAATTCGAAGAACTATTGGATGCCTTCCTGATTTATTACTTCTATCTGTCAGAATATCAAACTTTACAGTGCTCATTTGTATTAATATTTAGTGTACAGTTTTGTGTACAGTCAAGGTACAAATATATACAATTTATAATAAATCAGAAAATGCTATATTATTAATATTCAATTAAATAAAAATTATTACAATGTACTAAAAGTACCATAAAATGCATGGGGTGCAAGGGGTCGTCTGTTCGAGTCAGATCACCCCGACAAAGG
This sequence comes from Bacteroidales bacterium, assembly GCA_015712185.1. Taxonomy (GTDB): domain Bacteria; phylum Bacteroidota; class Bacteroidia; order Bacteroidales; family VadinHA17; genus LD21. Next base: position 2,532 of record JADDYF010000262.1, on the reverse strand, counting down.
AAAATAAAGGCTCTCAGAAATCTGAGAGCCTTTATGGTTTATGTTGGGTTAAACATAGTTTAAACTTTAATTGTGGTTCATTTGATTTTCGGGAAGATATTCCTTAAATAATTACTGCTATTGCAGACCCGGTCCAGGCAACCTTAAGAACGGGAGGATTATTTTTCACAATTTATCCTAATAAAAAAGCCAGAGACTTGTATCTGAAATTACTATTTTTCTAATCCTAAACCATAGATAATTTACAATATGATTTATGATTTTTCTTATATATTGTTCATACACAATGGATTTTAAGAGTTAAAGAGTATTATATTGTTTTGTACAATGTATGGTCTTGAATTTACTTTGCCCATTTTTCGTATTCCCCCAAAATATCTTGATTATCGGTAAAAGGTTTATAAATCAACCTTGCTCTGAAGCTATATTCCTTCTCAGTTTTTGGATTGGGAATAATATACTGGAAATCCCATGCCGGATTATTATTTCCTCCTCCAGTCGGAGATTGTGTTAATCTGATAATTTCAGTTGATTTTAATAGAAATGCCAGTACCATATTATGAAAACGACCATAGTAAAATGGTTTTGAATACCTGTAATCGGAATAATTATTAGCCAGACTTGCCTTGAAATTCGGAGCAAAGAAAAAATCATATACATCATGTATCCCCCTGTGCGTACTCTTCGTGCCATGTTTCTCAGAAAAAGCAGAGATCCATGTTTCAGATGGCTGACCCTCAATGATCCCTCTGAAATAAATATTCCTGTCCGGTGGTTTATTAATATAACTGGCCCAGAAGAAGCCGGCATAACCATGCCTGAAATATTGTTTGTCATGTAAAATACATCGGAAGGTAATATCAATATAACAAGGTTCAACAAGCTTGAATTCAGTAAGACTTTCTGCTCCCGAGATCGGTGTCGCTTTCTGATACAGAAGCACCTCATTTTCTTCTTTCCGGTATAAAGTCATTGGATTAATCCTCGGTTCAAAAAACTGTACAAGGCTGTCACCGCTGAATACATGTTCAAGATTAAACCCGGCATATGCTGGCACAAACACTGTTGAATCCTGCATAGCGTGATATAATTCAGCAATGCCGTTATAACCTGCCCTATGAACAGGAGATAATTCGGTGTTGTCAATAAATACCGCTTTCAGGTCTCCTTTTTCAATAGTTACGGTTTTAACCTTACCAAAACCAATAGGTTCCAATGACATAAGCTTCTTTCCACTGCAGGAAATCGCAAGCAGTAAAACAGTTACAACAAATATCAGGTGCTTCAGATTTTTATACATTGAATTTAAATAAAAGTGTCAGCCTTCGATAGTAATAGGGTTCCTTTTGTGAACTTTTGTGTTAACCCCTTTAGCCCAAAAATGGATCTGCTATCATTTTTAATTTCTCATACAAAGTTACTTCTTATAATAAGCAAAAGTCAACATTATTCTTTCAATTTGTTAGAATTAGAAGGTGATAACTTTCACAATTGTGTATATATTTATGATCCCATTACAATGAAGTGATGACAGCATTTGTAAGAAGTGACAAACGTTTGATGGTGGTAATTACCACCAACCTTAACATAATGTAAAATACGTCTTATAAACTAAAAATTTCAGCCATGGAAAATAACAACCGTCGCGAATTTCTGAAAAAAAGCATTATTGGTATTTCCGGAGTTGCTTTATTCCCATCTAATCTGAAAACAGGTACTGGTGGAGAAGGTATTAAAGCTGGTCCGCCTGATTTACCATTCCGGATATTGGGTAAAACAGGTATCAAAACGCCGCTTATAAGTATGGGTACGAGTGGAGCAACAAACTCCGGCTTTGTCAGGGCTGCTTATGAATCTGGAATTAAATTGTTCTTTTCTGCCACCTATTATGGTGAAGGAAACAATGAGAAGCTGGTTGGAGAAGGCTTGAAAGGCCTCCCCCGGGATTCTTTTGTGGTTGGCACAGCTGTACCACCTGAAGGGCTGGACAGACGCTCAGGGACTTTTATAAAATCCTTTGATACTAATGCCTACATTGAGAAGGCTGAGGAAAGTCTGAAACGTTTTAACCTGGAATATCTGGATATCTTTCTCCTTCCCTATGCCGGGAAAAGAGAGATGGTACTTAATGATAATGTTCTTAAAGCAATGGAGCAACTGAAAAAACAGGGAAAGACCAGGTTTATTGGAATAGCTTCCCATAGCGATGTCGAAGAAGCTCTGCTGGCAGCCACAGATTCAGGAATATATGAATTAGCAATGATCGCATATAATTACAAAACTATTAACAAAGAATCTCTGAATACAACAATGGCCAGGGCAATACAGGCAGGTATTGGAATTGTTGCTATGAAAACGACAGCAGGTGCATTTGATGAGAAGTCAGGACCTTCAGTGAATTCAGATGCTGCTTTAAAATGGGTGTTGCAGAATAATCATATTTCTTCAATTGTATCCGGTATGTCATCTTTTGAAGAGTTGCAGAAAAATCTGGTAATGATCCAGAACCTTAAAATGTCTGATCAGGAACTG
>JADDYF010000246.1 GCA_015712185.1 Bacteroidales bacterium | reverse complement strand
ATATCAGCATTATGTCCCGACACTGACCTTCGAGTCAAATGAGTATAATCTTGGCCACTACATGAAAGATAACTCCAGGGAGTGGTATATATCCTTAGATTACCATCCGGTAAGAACTCTTGATATAAAACTTTGGTTCCTTGAAGCAATAAGGGGCCCTGATTATACTGAACTCGGTGGTAGCCGGGTTGGTAATCCTCCGCTGGCATCAATAGAGTGGCAGAATACTTCCCTTGGAATAAATGGATCATATCAGATAATTAATGACTTATACATATGGGCATCGTTCGTATACAGCAATGCGAGAGGAGATTCCAGGTGGAGTCCGGAATACTATTATGGAAAAAAGGGGACTTTCAATCTGGGAGGCACTTTTGGTTTTTAACCAATAACTTCTTACTCTAATTTTCATGACAATTTCCCCATAATTAAATCTCTAACTTTTACAACTTATCAGGAAGGCTTTAGATAAAAAATCCTATATTTACCTGTATAAAATCGGGAATAAACTGCCTGATAATATCTGATGAAGATTCGTAATTTCAGAATAGTATCACTTGCTGCAGATATTGTAATTCTTGCTGCATCCTTCCTCATAATGGCCTGGTTAAAACCGGCTGGTCTGAAAGCGTATGTTCCCTCTCACAGCATTTTTTTCAGTGTACTGGCAATATTATGGATAGTGGTCTCCTTGGTCAACGGAAAGATGCACAGAGGGAAGATCATCAATTTCACAAGTCTCTTTAATAAGGTCGCTGGCAGCAATATAATATCCATTTCAATTACTGCCCTCCTTATGTATATTTTCAGGGATTATGACTATTCCCGTACTGTCGTCCTGGGTACAGCTCTTCTAGCCACGTTTCTTGAGCTTTTGATCGGATCTATCTACATTTCTTATAAAAAGGCAAGCCTGCGGGAGTATGAGGAGTATGATAACCAGAAAAGGTCAGGTAAACCAAGCGAGTTTGAGTTAGTTAACAATCTTAACGGTAAATTTGGATTTCATGTACCAATTAATGATGTAAATCCACAGATTATTGAGGCAATAGAGAAAGAATCGGGTTCTGAGATGGCCAAAGCTATAATTAAAATGACAGGTACTAAGCTCTCAGACCGGACTGCTGTACTCTCCACAACAACAATTTTCAATATCATAAGTCTTCCTGAAAAAAAATATACATACATTATTAACCTACACAAGATCAACGACATAAGACAGCTTGACAATTTTATTAATGCAGTAAATCATAAACTTGAACCGAATGGATATTTCTTCTGTTCCGTGGAAACAAAAGACCAACGGAAAAGAAGGGTGCTCAATAAATTTCCGCCTGTTTTGAATTATATTTTCTATTTCTTCGATTTTATAGTAAAGCGAATTCTTCCTAAGATCAGGATCACTCGTCCTATCTATTTTTTCCTGACTCATGGAAATAATGCGGTTATTTCACGTGCAGAAGCGCTTGGCCGACTATGCAGAGGAGGATTCAGGATAATTCAGGAGTCATTCATCGGGAATCAGTTATGTATTGAAGCAAAAAAGATAAGCGATCCTCTTCCCGGTAACGGATATTATTATGGACCAATAATTGCTTTACCTAGGATTGGAAAAAACGGAGCTATCATAAAGGTATATAAGCTCAGAACCATGCATCCATATTCTGAATATATACAGGATTATGTGTACAGGGTGCATGATCTCCAGAATGGAGGTAAGTTTAAAAATGATTTCCGAATAACATCATGGGGATCGTTTTGCAGAAAAATATGGCTTGATGAAGTACCCACCTTCATTAATGTGTTTAGAGGTGACATGAAACTTGTCGGAGTCAGACCTCTCAGTAAGCAATATTTTGAACTCTATAATAAAGAGGTTCAGGAGAAAAGAATTAATTATAAACCAGGATTGATACCTCCATTCTATGCTGATATGCCGGAAGATCTTGAAAGCATTCAGGTATCAGAACTTAAATACTTCAGTAAATATGACAAGAATCCTTTCATAACCGAAGTGAAGTATTTCTTTAAATCGTGGTGGAATATTTTCTTTCACCATGCCAGAAGCAGATGAAAACGGAAATAGTAATGGGAATTGCCCAATTCAGATTTTCCTTAAAAACGTTACAGGTATTGTGAGAATAATATTCTGTTCAAGCTTATCAATTCGTATTATCACCCTGTTCTTCCCGCCGATCTTTATAAGTTCTCCTGTCAGCCCAATCATCGATCCGTTTATGACTTCAACCTGATCACCTTTATCAAATCTTTCTGAAGTTACCTCGATTTCTGTATCACTGTCGACTATTAACCGTAAATTATCAATTTGTTTTTGTGGTATTGAAGCAGGCTTTCCCTCAAAAGAGATAAACTTGACAACTCCCTGCGTAGTGTATACTTTAGGAAAGTCTGTAGGAACTACTCTCACAAAGACATAAGATGATAACAATGGCTTCTCAATAAGTTTCTTCCTGTCACTCCACTTCCGGTAGGTCTTTTGTAACGGCAGAAATGTCTCAACACCTGCATCAACCAGCCGTTCATTAACCAGTTTTTCTGCCCGGGGATTTGTATAAATAGCATACCATTTTGGTATTGTCAGTTTTTTGAAATAGACTTTATTGTTTCCTCCTTCAGTGGCGCTGTTTGTGGTCATCCGGGTTAATCTCATTAAAACCAACAAATATAACAAAAAGATAAATTATTGTCAGGTGATAAGACTTTAAGACTATACAACGGCATGAATTCATGACAACTATCTTATTAACAATAGAAACAATAATCATGTAGTTTTTTTATTTGGTAAAAAACTCTACCTTTGCCGAAATTTAAAATCTTACGTCATGGCTGAAAAGACTAGATATTCGGATGAGGAGCTTGAGGAATTCAGGCATATCATCCTTGCAAAGCTGGATAAAGCCAAGAAAGATTACGAAATACTTAAATCCAGTATAACTCATGAGGAGAGTAATGATACAATGGATACCTCCCCTACTTTTAAAGTACTGGAAGAGGGTGCGACAACCTTATCAAAAGAGGAAGCCGGCAGACTGGCACAGCGTCAGCTTAAATTCATACAACATCTGCAGGCCGCTCTGGTACGGATTGAAAACAAGACATACGGCATCTGCCGTGAAACCGGAAAGCTCATTTCAAAGGAGCGACTCAGAGCCGTGCCACATGCCACATTATGTATTGACGCAAAGATGAAACAAAAATAGAGGTACAAAGATTCAACTGAACTAAATTGTCTTCTAAATGTCGAAACCGCCTCAGATTTAGGCGGTTTTCTTTGATAAATGATTCATTCACCTTTGCTCAAACTTCCGAATATCTACGGATAATCATCAATCATGTATATTAATCGATCCACTTGTCAAAATTAAATTGACAATTTTATTAACAAAATGTAAATTTGTTCGTAAAATACGAAAGAACTGGAAAACAGCAATTTAATAAAGCTAATAATAATCTCTAATTAATAAATATACTCAAATGAATACGATTCCAGGTTTCGAGCAAAGTGTCTGGCATCACTGGTGTAAAACCTTGATGTTATTTCTTTCATGCTCATTAATATTGATAATCTCCTCCTGTCAGAAATATGATGATGTTATTAATGACAAGGAATCGATGGATATGCAGGATTTCCTGATTAATCCGGAAATTACAGCCGAAAATTGCAAAGACGGCAGAACAATCTTTTATGGGCATAAAATATTTATAAGGCATACCGGAGCTCCTGTTGTTGAAACTCAAAATATTGAGAATACAAACTTTGAATGTTTTGATGGAAATTTTATCCTTAAAATTAAGAATGGCTGTGGTAAAAGATCCAGGGTATCGAGTGCAGAAATTAAAATAAATGGAGTCTTTGTAGTGGGACCTTCAGATTTTTCAAAAAATGTAACATTTATTTCAAAACCGTTGACCGGTCTTTCTCCTGTATCGGTTTTAGAAGTCAAATTAAACGGTGCCCCCGGAAGTTTTATAGATTTATGGATTGAGGGTGCAATAATCCTAGCTATACCAACATTTACCCAAATAGGTCCGCTTCCCCTGAACTCTGTGGCTCCTGAACTGCCAGCTATATCAGATAATGGAATTTCAGGGACATGGGATCCTGAGACCATTAATACAAATTCTGAAGGATCATTTACTTTCACCTTCACACCAGATGACGGTCAGTGTGCTAACTCAACATCAATGAAAATCTATATTGGGATAGTCTCTGATATTGAAGGCAATGTTTATAAGATTGCAAAGATAGGAGATCAGTTGTGGTTAGCAGAAAACCTGAAAACGAGCAGATATAATAATGGGGATTTAATAAGCACAACCAATCCGGTATCATTGGATATTTCAGGTGAATACGAACCAAAATACCAGTGGGCATACGATGGAAATGCTGATACCTATGGTAGATATTACACATGGTACGCAGTAACTGACAGTCGTGGTGTGTGTCCAACAGGATGGCACGTTCCAACTGATGATGACTGGACTTTACTCACTGATTACTTAATTAATAATGGTTTTGGTTACGAAGGAAGTGGATCTGATATTGCTAAGGCTTTAGCTGCCAAATCTGGTTGGAACCCGGACGCAACACCAGGGAATATCGGCAACGACATGCCAACTAATAATAGTAGTGGTTTTTCAGCACTCCCAGGCGGTGTTCGGGTTTATGATGGAACGTTCAATTATATTGGTATCTATGCCCTTTGGTGGAGCTCTACAGAGATTAATACTACCCTAACCTGGAATCGTAATCTATATTCCCCAATCAATTATCTGCGAAGGGAGATGTCCAAAAAAATACAAGGTGCTAATATCCGATGTATAAAAGACTAAGAATAAATTAAATATTGAATATCAGTTCGGTCAAGATAATATTTTCTGAATTTAATTTGGTGGCAGTTCTTCACTGCCTCCTCTTTTGAAAGAGAAGAGATATTTCAATTAAAATACCCTCCTACATTTAGATACTTCTTAAAGTACTCTATTGTCTTGGATAGCCCCGATTCCAGATCCACCTCCGGCTTCCACCCAAGCTCCCTGATAGCAAGCGATATATCCGGCTTACGCTGCCTGGGATCATCCTCCGGCAGGGGCATATACACAACTTTTGATTTTGACCCTGTCATCTTTATGATCTTCTGTGCAAGTTCACCTACCGACACCTCAACAGGATTGCCAAGGTTTACAGGTCCGGTGAAATTTTCGGAAGTATCCATAAGTTTGATTAAGCCGTCTATCAGATCGTCAATATATTGAAAACTTCGTGTGTGAGAACCATCTCCGAAAATCGTCAGGTCATCACCTTTTAAAGCCTGCACAATAAAATTTGATACTACTCTGCCATCATTCGGATGCATCCTCGGTCCGTAAGTGTTGAAAATCCGGGCAATTTTTATCCTGACTTTATTCTGGGTATGATAGTTCATAAAAAGCGTCTCCGCACATCTCTTGCCTTCATCATAACATGCCCTCGGTCCTAA
>JADDYF010000230.1 GCA_015712185.1 Bacteroidales bacterium | reverse complement strand
GAATATATCCGGCAGAACCTTAATGGCATAAAGGTCATCTACACCAGGAAAGATGATTCAACTGTCGATCTGTATGACAGGCCGCAGATAGCCAACCGGAACAATGCAGACCTTTTCATCTCTGTTCATGCCAACTGGGCAGGTATGAAAAACATTATGGGCGCAGAAACGTATATAATGGGTCTGGCAAAAGATAAAGAGAATCTTGAAGTAGCTATGAAAGAGAATGAAGTCATGCTGCACGAGGATGACTATTCGACAAAGTATGCAGGCTTTGATCCGAAATCACCCGAATCATACATAATATTCACCCTGATGCAGAATGTTTTTCAGGAGCAGAGCACAGTTCTGGCTTCGAAGATCCAGACACAGTTCAGGGAACGTGTTGACAGGAAAGACCGCGGAGTCCGTCAGGCAGGTTTCTGGGTACTCTTCAATACAACAATGCCTGCCGTACTGGTTGAAACAGGGTATATAACAAATCTTTCGGAAGAGAAGTATCTTAATTCAGAACAGGGACAGGATTACCTGGCTTCAGCAATTTTCAGGGCCTGCAGGGAGTATATAAACGAAATAGACAGTAAAAGCGGAATTTCCAATACCGGGAAACCTGAACCAGAGGTACGACAGGAAAGCGCGCCTCCGCAAAAAATTTCCCCGGACGACCTTGTTTTTATGGTTCAGGTGAAGACGGCTGCATCAAGAATCGAACTAAAGGCTGATAATTTCAAAGGCATAAATGACATCATCGAAATTAACAGTACGGACCGTTATAAATATGCCTCGGGCAGATTTGAAAATTATTCGGAAGCTGTCAGGTACCGTAAAGAGATTGAAGCGATCTTCCCCGATGCTTTTGTCATTGCAGTAAAAGACAACAAAATCGTACCTTTACAGGAAGCGATAGAACAAAAGAAAAAGAACATAAGAAACTGAATAATGAAAATTACCAACGAAGTTAAAATCGGGATTGCAGCAGTCGTGACTATTGCGGCATTTGTGTGGTTATATAATTTTATGAAGGGGAAGGAGTATTTTAAAAGGACCGTTTACTATTATTCTGTTTACGATAAAATCGGAGGACTCGCTGAATCAAGCCCTGTTGAGATCAACGGATTCAAGGTCGGTGTGGTTCAATCTATAGAGCTGCTTAACCGGGAAAGTGACAAGCTCCTGGTTACATTTTCAGTAAGCAGGGATTTTACTCTCCCGGAAAATACAGTGGCTGAAATTGTTCCCGTGTCGCTCATCGCCGGGATGAAGGTTCAGTTCATCTATGGTGAAGGACCCGGGACATATGAATACGGTGACACAATTCCCGGGAGATTCCCTGAACCGATCATTTCCAGGCTTGAAACAGAATTCCTGCCTCTCGCAGAAAGAATATCCAGGCTTGTTAATTCAATTGATACACTTGTTAGTTCCATCAACACGATCATGGATCCCGAATTCAGGGAGAATCTCAGTGGTATTGCAGACAATCTGAACAGCACAACCGGAAGCTTCGACCGTATTGTCGGTTCAAAAGAAACCGATCTTAAGACTGCTCTCGAGAACCTGACAAGGTTTTCACAGATGCTTTCGGATAACTCCCCGAACATTAGCAGCACTTTTACCAGTCTTGAAGCAATAGCTGATACTCTTGCCGCAGCTGATATCTATACCACAGTAGCGGATCTGAAATCGGGTCTCGAAAAAACTGCTGTTCTCCTTGAAAACCTGAACGAGGGTAAGGGAAGCGCCGGACAAATTCTTACAAATGATTCGCTTTATACAAATCTTTCCAACAGTCTGGAGAGTCTGAATGAACTTTTGAGGGACATGAAAGCCAATCCAAAGCGATATGTTCACTTTTCGCTGTTCGGCAAAAAAAATATCCCATCCGATTAGTTTTATTATAAAATTCAGATTATCTTGATCTTTATATTATAAAAAAAGATCAGCGACAAAATAATACTCGTTTTCACCGCTGTTTGTTGAATTTTGAGTAAGAATTCATAAAGGATTGTAAGACACATATAAAGTATTTTATATTAACATATATCGCTGATAATCTGCACTCTGAAACAATAAAAAAAATAATTTTTTTTTAAGTTGTTGATGTTTAAAAACATATACTTTTTTTGTAAAAGTCAAGTGAAAAAAAGTTTTTTTTTAAGATTTTTTTTTACAAATATTGCTACCGGAATCAGTTTGATTCCGACCTTAAGACATATAACAAACAACTTAAATGAATAAAACTCATCATGACGTTTGGAATAACTGTCTGCAAATAATAAAAGATATTATTCCATCCATCAGCTTTAAAACATGGTTTGAACCTATTGTTCCGCTAAAACTCGAGAACAATATTCTGACCATCCAGGTACCGAGCCCGTTTTTTTATGAGTACCTGGAGGAGCAGTATATTGATATACTGAGAAAAACGCTGAGGAGGGAGATCGGTACTGATGCGAAGCTGGAATATAATGTCGTGATGGAAAATGCGAATTATTCTGATGGCAAGCCATACACTGTAAGATACCCTTCAAAGTATAAAACGGATATTAATAACAGGCCTGTTCAGGTTCCGTTTGACGTAACACAGCATTCAATAAAAAATCCTTTTGTGATCCCGGGTATAAAAAAGGTACATTTCGATCCAAAGCTGAATCCCGATTATAACTTCGACAATTATGTGGAAGGTGAATGTAACAGGCTTGCCAGATCGGCCGGTATCGCTGTCGGGAACAATCCCGGAGGAACGGCATTCAATCCCCTGATGATATACGGCGATTCGGGGCTCGGTAAAACACATCTTGCACAGGCGATAGGAATACTTGTCAAGGAGAAGCATTCTGATAAGATCGTTCTTTACGTCAATGCAAACAAGTTTCAGACTCAGTTTGTTGAATCTATACGAAACAATAACAAGAACGATTTTCTGCATTTTTATCAGATGATAGATGTACTTATCCTTGATGATGTTCACGAATTTGCAGGAAAGGAAAAGACACAGGATACCTTCTTTCATATTTTTAACCATCTTCACCAGTCAGGTAAGCAGTTGATCCTCACTTGCGACAAGCCGCCGGTCGATTTGCAGGGGATGGAGCAGCGACTGCTCTCAAGGTTTAAATGGGGATTGCAAGCTGACCTGCAGCGGCCCGATTATGAAACCCGTCTGGCTATCCTCAAAAAGAAAGCCTACAACGACGGGATTGAACTTCCCGAAGAGATATTTGAGTTTCTTGCTGTGAATATTTCCAACAACATAAGGGAACTTGAAGCAGTGCTGATTTCACTTTATGCACAGTCAACACTCAACAGGAAAGAGATAACGCTTGATCTTGCAAGGCAGATGGTTGAAAAGCTTATAAGCACATCGAGGCGCGAAATTACCATCGAATATATCCAGAAGATTGTCTGCGATTACTACAAGATCCCGGTTGAACTTATCCAGGGCAAGACTAGGAAACGCGAGATCGTCCAGGCACGACAGGTATCAATGTATTTCTCTAAAAGTCTCACAAAGGCATCCCTGGCAAGCATAGGATCGCATATCGGCGGAAAGGATCACGCAACTGTCCTTCATGCCTGCAAAACAGTCAACAACCTCATTGACACCGATAAACACTTCAGAAACCAGATAAATGAAATAGAGAAGAAACTTAAAGTATAATTGATGAATACAGAAAACTTTCTAAACAAGTTTTATGAAAAATTCGGGAACAGGAATGACAAACCTGTTCTTTTTTTCGCTCCGGGCCGGGTAAACCTGATCGGAGAACATACCGATTATAACGGGGGATATGTGTTCCCGTGCGCCCTCAACTACGGGACCTATCTTCTTATCAGGAAAATCAAAAACAACGTGCTCCGGTTCAGCACCCTGAATTTCAATGCTGATGAAGAAACAGAAATCAGCGGACTGTTTGTCAATACCGGGAAGAAATGGATCAACTACCCTCTTGGTGTAATAAACGAATTCATTAAGAAGGGTGTTCAGATAACAGGCCTCGAATTAATGTTCTATGGCGATGTCCCAAATGGCGCGGGTCTCTCCTCCTCCGCTTCAATCGAAATGGTTACGGCGGTGGCAGTGAATGATATCTTCAGATCAGGACTGGATATGCTCGAACTTGTAAAAATGAGTCAGCGGGCTGAAAACGAATTCGTCGGAATGAATTGCGGTATTATGGATCAGTTTGCATCAGGCTTCGGAAAAAAGGACCATGCTATTTTCCTGAACTGCGATACACTGTTCTATGAAAATGTTCCGGTCTTTCTCCACGGCTACTCCCTGATAATAACAAATACAAATAAACGCAGAGGTCTTACCGACTCAAAGTATAACGAGAGACGTGCAGAATGTGAACAGGCTGTTGAGCTGCTCCAGGCATATAAACCTGTAAAGAACCTTGGCGAGATTACTGCCGGAGAAATTCCGTTACTCGACAAGTATATCGACGATCCTGTAATAAGAAAAAGGGCGAAACATGTTATAAGCGAGAACAGCAGGGTTGTTGAAGCTGTGGCTGTTCTGAAAGAAAACAATATCTCCCGTTTCGGCGAGCTGATGAATATGTCGCACGACTCCCTGAAGGATGACTATGAAGTAACCGGTACCGAACTTGATACACTTGTTTATGAAGGAAGGAAGCTGCCCGGAGTTATCGGTACACGTATGACCGGCGCAGGTTTCGGAGGGTGTACTGTCAGCATTGTGAAAGACTCCGATTCAGCAAGGTTCATGACCGGACTCTCTGCAGCCTACCAGAAAAAGACCGGAATAGTACCGGATTTCTACCAGCCTGAAATAGCAAACGGAGCAGGAAAACTTTAAGAAAGTTCAACGTATTGTTCAACGTATTGTTATACGTTGATTACTTTCTGCCATCAGGCAATCGTCATATTTTCATCATGATCAGATCCTGTCCTTTCACAGGTTGACGGAGAGAGATCATCTCTTCACCTTGAAATTTCCCCTGTCTATATCCTTCACACATCTGAATCCTACAGTGGAGCTTCTGTCGAAGCCTGGTGAGACAAGAAGCATGATCTGTGTCCTGTCAAGAGGCTGCGGACCACCCTGCAGATACCACCAGCTCGATTCCGGCTTATAATAGCTTCCGCCTCTTATCACTATAAAATAATAGGCGCCATTGTAATACATATCGTTGGTCATCTGCCACACATTACCGACCAGGTCCATCGCTCCATAGGGGCTCTGTCCTTTGGGGAATGCATCAACAGGGGTCGGCCTGCCGAAGGCATTATTGCAGTTTGTGGCATGGAACTCATTGCCCCACGGCCATTTACGCTTGTCAGTTCCCTGTGCCGCAAGCTGCCATTCCGCCTGGGTGGGTAATCTTTTGTTCGCCCATTTAGCATATGCCTGTGCATCTTCATAGCTTATATACACTACCGGATATTTATCCTGTCCCTGCTTGAAGGTCCCCGATTCCCAGTGACGAAGATATCTGGTTGTATCTGCCGGCACATACCCCGAGCTTATTACAAACTCGAAATATTGTGCATTTGTGACCGGATACCTGTCAATAAGGAAACTGTCGACTGCCACGGGGATGTTATTCACTTCGGGATATGGCATGAAGTCTTCATCTGTTGTAACGTTATATGAGAACCGGTTACCGGGCACAAGCACCATTTCGGACAGAACAGATGCCGCACCTTTCGTGGCGGCAATCCTGCTTATAATCCATGGCTTTCCGCCCCTGAGCGTCAGAACATTCTCATCAATAAGCCTCTCATTATCTATAAGCTGAAGAACTATCTTCCCTTCAAAATAACCAAAGAGGGATTTCACGCTTAATACGGTGTCTTTTGTGATAGTTAATTCCTTGTTCAGGATCTGATAAGACGGATTACCTTTCCAGATAAGGACCTTTCCCCTCCCGGGTTTGCTGATGGAAATTGAATCACCGGTAAGCTTCGACTTCATTATGTCGGGCAGTTCTGCAATACAATCCACCGAACCCTCCCTTCTCGTTCCCGAAAAGGATGTCTGCCATCCGTCAGCCCTGGCGGAGATATAGGTGTTCCCCCCCTCTGTAACCGGTATTATGTTTTCGTGGTTCCATATGGATACGTAGTGCTTACCTGAGGTCTCTCCGGTTTTGAACAGCTTTCCCGACACTCCGTCAGGCCGCATATTCAGGACGGTAAAAATTGTCTTCTCGCCTGACCGCCATTTATTTACAAAGACATCATCGGTTGTTGTCTCAACAAGTGGTGTCCAGTTCATATCGAGGAATGCGTCATTATTCTGCCTCAGGATAAATGTAGTGCGGGCAAGAAACTCAAGGTCATCCCTGTGGTTGTCATCTCTTCCTCCCGGACGGTACATATTAAGTTCTGTGCCGTAGCCATTAAAGAATGCTATTGCGAGCTCACGGTGGATCAGGTCTTCACCGACGTCACATACCCTGAAGATAGAGAAATCGGGTTTTATTAATTTATTGAGATTGAGCTCGGGACTTAAGTATATTGCATTATGAACACGTCCGGCTATTATTCCCGGCATGTCCTTCACCACAGCCATTCCCTCCGAGTACATTACCACACCTTTCCTTACACTGTCTGCCGCCGCCTGCAGCTCAAAGCTGGAGCTTCCCCTTGTATCGAGGACCACCCCGTCAGCTTCAGTCTCGGCGATAAGAGCTGCCATTCCCCTGTAATGGTTTTCTTTTCTGGTGCTGTTATCCCACGGGTTGTAAGAAATAAAAAATCTTGTCCCCGACATCCGCGATAGTTTTGCAAAATTCCTCAGCTGGTCTGTACCGCCAGGGAGATCCCTGTACAGATCCCACTGGTTCCGCTGATCAAGCCCCAGCCTCGGCCAGGTGGGCCAGATGCAGAAAACATCGAGATGTCCGAAGAGCTCAATGGATTTTCTAAGGACATCGGCGTAGGTGTACTTTGCTCCGATCCTGTCATAAAACTCACGGTCCCAGGCCATCTGCAGTATCATAAGATAACTCCCCCTGATCCATGCGAGATCCTCCCTCTCAAAAAGCGTATTGTCAAACTTTTCGAGATCGTACAGGTATCTGTCCCTGAACATCAGCCGGAGTCCCTCCTGCCACTCACCCCTGAACAGATCTGCATAAAGTACGTAGGTTACTTTTGCCCCGGGAGGCAAAACTGTTTCATATCTCTGCTTCTGTCCTCCTTCTGTATTCTGCCTGCGTGTGAGAGAGCATACTGAAAGATCCCTGCCGGCTGTAAAGGAGGTGTATCCGAGCTCCCACGCATTATCCGGCAGTATAACTCTCAGAGGCCTGTAATCCGGCCTGAAGAGATAAGCCCGGGCAAGATCCCATGGGCCCTTGCCGGTTATATAGATTGAAGACTTGTCTTCCCCGAAGGGAACGATATTACTCAGTGAAACCGTATCGGCGCCGGTGTTCGCAAACACTATCTCACCCTTCCATCCTGAAGCAGAAGGTCCTGAACTTCTGAAAGTTACAGTAAGACTGCTATTAAAAACCTGTGTGAAGATGTCATTCAGGCCGGCAGCAGCAACATCGGCTGAAGAATAATACTTACTGCCAAGAATGAAACTGAACAATGGTCTGGCACCCGGGATGCTGATAACAGAACTGTCTGACATCAGAATGGTATCTGCGGTAAGTCCCGGTGTCGCTGAAATGCTGAAATTTGCTATTTTCTGTGTAAGGGCCGGACAAGGAAAAAACAGCAATATAAATGCAAGCCACCAGTTAGCTTTTCCCTGAATATTCATCGTTTGCAGAGGATATCTAAAGTAATCCCAAATAATTCTATAACGCGGAAAACACTTTTTTTTCATAACTCTTTATCAATTGCCTGTAAAATACTGTCTAATATACCATTTACAAATTATTATTTTACAATTTGCTGCAACATATTTAAATGACTTCCGTTAGAAAACAGGGAAGCCGGGCAGTTTTTGTTATTAAAAATATTGTAATTTTAGAGATGTTACAATACGAAGAAGTGTAGATGGCCAGGTCAGGTAAAATACTGGGTTATGTGCTGCTGATCGTCATTTTATCAGTAATGACGGAGTGTGCTTCTTCGAAAAGAAATCCGTATCTTGAAAAGAGAGAAAATGCTTCGCGTGTGAATACAACCCAGCTGGGCAGAAACAGGTATTATTTTTCCAGCAATTATCAGAAAAGGCTCATAAAGAGCTACCGGGCAAGGAAGAATGCAAGGTTCTGACTATCCTTTTTCCTCGCACACCTGACTCATCTCATCATAAGCAAGCATAATTCCCGGTGGTAATTCACGGGAGACCTCCTCATAACATCCCATCTGGTGGCTGATATGGGTAAGAAACGCTTTCTTAGGTGAGATTTCCCTGATGAATTCCACAGCTTCCCTGAGGCTGAAATGTGAGATATGCTTTTCTTTCCTCAAAGCATTTACAACAAGATATTTCACACCTATCAGTTTCGCCTTGCTTTCTTCAGGGATATAATTAGCATCGGTGATATATGCAAAATCGCCAATTCTGAAACCGTAAATTTCGAGGTGGTAATGCCTGACCCTCACAGGGATTATCTCTATACCCCTGATAACGAATCCATGTTCGGGAATGGATATAAGCTTCATTTTCGGAATACCCGGGTACTGGTATTCAGCAAACACGTACGAAAATTCTCTCCTGATAGCATTCTGTACCCTCCCTTCCGCCCAGATGTCTATAGCATCCTGGCTTTTGTAATTAAAAGCCCTGACATCGTCCATTCCCGCTATATGATCCTTATGTTCATGCGTTATGATAATGGAATCGAGCTTCTTTACTTTTGCCCTGAGCATCTGCTGACGGAAATCAGGACCTGCATCAAAAAGGAGTGTTACATCGTTAGTTTCCAGAAGAAGGGAGGTCCTCAGCCTTTTATCGCGGGGATCCTCAGAAAGGCATGTCTTACACTCGCAAGCTATCACCGGCACTCCCTGCGATGTTCCGGTTCCAAGAAAGGTTATTTTCACTGTAAAACAATTTCGTGACAAACCTATATTAAAAATACATAACAGCCAACAGGTAAGGTTTATTTGTTAATTTTGACATGCATATCGCGGCCGATGACCGGAAGTGTTTATCTTATACCTGTCACGCTGGGCGGGGATGATTTCCTGAAAGTTATACCCGGAACTGTTCTTGAACTTACCAGGAAGCTCCGTTTTTTTATCGTTGAGGATATCAGGAGCGCCCGCAGGTATCTCAGACTGATTGACAGGAATTTTCCCATCGACGGTACGGTGTTTTACGAGCTCAGCGAACACACCCCTGACGAGGAGACAGAACATTACCTCGATCCTGCCATTAACGGGTCTGACATAGGTCTCATGAGCGAAGCCGGGCTTCCCGGCATTGCAGATCCCGGCGCGAAAATAATTTCCCTGGCTCACAAAAAAAATATCACGGTCACTCCTCTTGCCGGCCCTTCATCGATTATTCTTGCACTTATCTCATCGGGACTTAACGGGCAGAATTTCTCATTTAACGGTTACCTGCCGGTTGAATCCGCGAAAAGAACAGCCAGAATAAAGGAGCTTGAAAGGATCTCACGGGGAGGATATGCCCAGGTATTCATGGAAACACCTTACAGGAGCCAGAAAGTGCTCGAGACAATTCTGGCCGTCTGTAACGAAAATACTAAACTGTGTATCGCTGCCGATATCACATTACGGGATGAGCTTATAAAAACGAAAACTGTTTCAGAGTGGAAAAAAGATGTTCCCGACCTGAAAGACAGGCTTGTGGTGTTTGTATTACAGCAGTCCTACCTTCCCGGACCCTGAACAAGCCTGGCTAGCTCTACTTCAAACACTATCGGTGTATAGGCAGGCATATAGTATCCCGAAGATCCCCAGCCCAGCCGTGATGGTATAAGGAAAGTAGATTTGCCTTTCTCACGCATATATGTAATGCCCTCATCAAATCCTTCAATAGTAAATCCTTCGCCGACAGGGAATATCAAAGAATCCTTCCCGACATTTGTATCAAACGGAGTCCCGTTAAGATATTTACCGGTATAAATTACATATGCGGTATCGTGTACTGTAGCAATTTCTCCTGTCCCTGCTAAAACTTCCAGGTAATATAATCCGCTCGGCTTCAGCTCAAAATTCAGGTCTGTATGACTGTCGAGATATTGCTGGATTTCTTCAGCTTCTTCTCTCTCATACTTTTTTGAAAGATTGCAGGAGACCGATACGATAAGTATAATTCCGACAATAACAGTGAGTCTCATATTTTTAATTATTAGTGTCATATCTGGAAAATTATTTCGAATTAGCAGCAAAAATCATTCCATGTGTTTCTGTACCTCTATGATCTTTATACTATATACAAGCACAGACCTGGGTGGTATTTTTTTCCCGTCGCCGGTAAGTCCGTAGGCCAGAAAAGGCGGAATTATGAACATCGCCTTCCCTCCCGTTCTGAGCATTCTCAGTCCCTGATTCAGTCCTGCCTCTATTGTGCTCCTGCCCAGGATGATGTCCTTTACACCATCTTTTCCTGAGGTATAGCAGACTGTACCGTCCAGAAGTGAACATTCATACTCCATTACCACCCTGTCATTATCCCCCGGAAAACTGCCCTGACCCACTTCCTCAATAAAATACCACAGTCCGGTCGGAGATTCGGTCATTTTCAGATCCTTCCTCTCAATGTAGTTTCCGATCCTCTCCCTGTCTTTCTGGACAAAGTACCTGTTCAGGTCCGCCATTTCATTCTTTCCCGGTCCGGCACGGTTTTCGCGCTTTTCTGAACCCGGATTGCATGAGGTGGCTGCACAAATTAACAACGTCAATATCAGGACTTTTATTGCCATGATTTATCATCATTCAGCTTCCAGATGTCTTCCTTAAAGACTTTCAGGAAATAAGATACAGTATTATCAAGTGTTCCGGGATATTCCCCTCCTGATGCATTCAGGTGCCCTCCTCCCGAGAAGTATCTGGCTGCAAACTCGTTAACAGGGAATATACCCTTTGAACGGAATGAGATCTTGATAAATCCATCCTTCTCAATAAACAGCGCGGAAAAGATTATCCCCTTTATTGAAAGGGGCAGATTTACAAATCCTTCAGTATCTCCCTTAACATGATTATAGCTGGTCAGATCTTCCCTTGTCAGTGTGATATATGCTGTCCTGTATTCGGGAATGACAACCATTCTGTTGTTCAGTGCAAAACCAAGAAGCCTCATCCTGTCGGAGGAGAAGTTATTATAGATACGGTCAATAATCCGTCCCGTTTCCAGGCCTGTTTCGAGCAGTCCTGCCACGATTCTGAATGTATCACCGGTATAAGCTCCGTGCTCAAAATTACCTGTGTCAGTAATTATACCGATATAGACGGCTTCAGCATAAGCTCTGTTGAGGTATGGGCCCTGGTTCATTTCACTTATCAGGACATGTATAAGCTCAGCTGTTGAGCATTTTGACGGATCAGAAATGGCTATATCGGCAAAATTCTCGAG
>JADDYF010000195.1 GCA_015712185.1 Bacteroidales bacterium | reverse complement strand
AGTCTGCCATATTCAATAGAGCTGTTTTTGAACGGATCGGCAACCCTGTCATTATTCAGGGTTCTTACATAGGTGTATTTGACCGATGTCACTGTAGTACCGGTCCTGGTCCAGTCGATCTGAAGCAACGGCTCCTTGAACTGGGAACTGTGATTCAGAGTCCATCTCCCTCCGGAGCCGTCGAGAAGCGATGTTCCTTCGAACCACACGAATTCAGGAAAGCCGCCGGTCCCTTCCCGGGTTATATACATCTTCCACTGAACATCCGAGGCACGTATCTGTCCTGTCAGACGGGCTTTATAGGTGATATTCAGCAGTGTGGCTGTATAGCTCCACTGCCAGGTTTTATCATCAACATATGCCGGCACCTGGTCAACCGCCAGCGTAAATGAATAAACCGGGACAGCAAGTGTTCCTATAATTACTAACCTGAAATATCCGGCTACCATGGCAGCAAAATCCCAGTTGCTGTTTTCCACTCCTTTGGGAAGAGAAACCTGGTCACCAGATTTCTTCCCCGATTCAAAATTGCTGAAATCAATTGTCATTGATTCCTCCGGCGGCAGTGCCGGAGGACTGCCTTTATCTTTTTTGCAGCTTGTCATCAGGCTTCCGAGAAAAAGAGCCAGAAGGAATAAAGCTATTATCTTTTTCATGTGAAAATTGATTTGTTCTTTCATATAACGACAAAGTTAGACCAAAAGTTGCATGGAAGAGATAATTATTGAAACATGTTTTGTTATATATTTGTTGAACAATATTCCTCTGGATTTGTTAATTAATTAACACTAAGAGTTTACATCATGGATCGAAGAATTTTTTTAAGGAATCTCGGGCTTGGGGTTGGTGCAGCAGTCACAGCTAAAGATTCACTGGCAGGAGTAATCAGCAATTCAAAAAATATTATCATGGAAAATTATCAGACACTCGAATTTCCGGCATTGCCGTTTGGCTATGATGCCCTGGAACCTTATCTGGATGCAAGGACTATGGAAATACATTATGACAGACATCACAGAACTTATTTCAACAATTTTGTCAATGCGGTTAAGGGAACCCCCTGGGAGAATGTCGCTGTTGAAAAGATCTTTGCTGATATATCAAAAGCGGGAGATGCGATCAGGAACAACGGCGGCGGTTTCTATAACCATGTTTTTTACTGGAAAAACCTTGCAAAAGCATCGTCCGGTCCGTCGGCTGAACTCTCTGCAGCCATTGCCAGGTCCTTTGGATCGTTTGAAAAATTCAGGGAATTGCTCAGTAATTCAGCAAAAACACGTTTCGGAAGCGGCTGGGCATGGCTTTACCTGACCCCGGACAAAAACCTTACGGTGGCCAGCACACCAAACCAGGACAATCCGCTTATGGATATCTCTCCTGTCCGGGGTATTCCGCTGCTGACTATTGATGTATGGGAACATGCCTATTATCTGAAATACCAGAACAAACGGGCAGATTTCGTTGATGCAATCTGGAATGTTTTGAACTGGGATGAGGTGAACAGAAGGTATAAGGAAGCGACAGGATAATTAGACGAAGGGAATGTAAAATCATTGGGGAAACCCCCCAGACCCCCCTGAAGGGGGGCTAAAATCAGGTTCCTGATAAGTATTTAATAAATCGGATTTCACACCCCCTTCAGGGGGTATCCCGCAAAGCGGGATGAGTGTGAACCCTTACGTATACAAAAACCTCTTTATTTTCAGTGTTGCTGTCTTCTGGAACGGAACCTGCTGAAGTTCCACCCTGTTGATCTGGCTGAATTTATTTACCTGGGAATTAACATATTCCTGTAACTCCCTGAGCAGCTCCTCTTTCTTCTCCTCAAATTTCTCTGTCATGTCCTGCTTCAGGTGCTGATATTTCTTTTCAAGCTCCTCCATATTCAGGTGGACTAATGCGACCAGCTTGCCTTTTTGCTGAATGACCAGCGACTCGAGGACATACTGAAAATTATTGATCACAGATTCTATTTCTTCAGGATATATATTTTCACCGCTGGCTCCGACAATCATGTTTTTAAGCCGCCCCTTTATAAACAGGTTGTTGTCTGAATCAAACACTCCAAGGTCACCGGTCCTGAACCAGCCATCCGGAGTCATAACCTCTGCAGTCATCTCCGGCTCTTTATAATAGCCCTTCATTACATTAAGGCCTCTTGCCCATATTTCACCTTCACCGGTCTCTTTATCAGGATTATTTATTCTCAGCTCAACACCTTCAATAGCCGGACCAGTTGAATCAAAAACAGTCTTCTTGGGATTTGCACCGGCCAGCAGGGGCGATGTTTCGGTAAGTCCGTAACCTATAGCATACGGAAACTTTGCTTCCCTCAGGAATTTCTCAACACCCCTGTTCAGCTTTGCGCCGCCTATCCCGTAGAATTTAAGGTTGCCTCCGAATGTTTTCATCAGTTTTTTGCCGGCAACCGCATTCAGTTTCTTTCTGATAAACGGTATTTTGTAAAGAAGTCTTATTAAAAGTTTTTCGCTGAAGGCCGGAAGGATTTTATTGAAATAGACTTTCTCAATTATCAGCGGGACGGTGAGCATTATGGTTGGCCTGACAATTTCCAGTGCCGGCAGTAAAACGGCCGGAGTTGCAGGTTTCCTGAGATAATAAACACAGCTGCCGCACAACATGGGTAAGATCAGCCCAAGTGTGTTTTCATAAGTGTGTGAGAGAGGAAGAACAGACAGGAACCGGTCATTGTTATCAAGATACTGGATCTTGCTTCCTTTCAGCGCATTGAATGATATGTTCTTATGTGTAAGCATCACTCCCTTTGAACGGCCGGTGGTTCCCGAGGTGTAAATAATTGAAGCCAGATCCTCTTCCCCTGGCTCATATTGTTTCACAGGTATTGCTTCCGGATCGAACTTTTCCTGAATGTTCTTCGAGAAGATCAGGGAGAGGTCGTCAAGGAGAATAGCTGTTTCGAGAAAATCAGAATTGTAGCCCTCTATTTTAAGGACAAGCGATGATGAAACAAAAATGGCTTTTGTCTCCGAGTGGGTCAGCACGTTACCAACTTCAGTCGATGAAAAATCGGGCAATACGGGTACAGCAACAGCGCCCATAAAGGTGACTGCAAAGTAGGCAATACCCCAGTTGGGCATGTTGGAGCTGAGTATTGCTATTTTATCCCCGGGGCGGATATTAATTTTTTCAAGGAACGCGATCAATGCCTGAATCCTGCTATTGACCTCTTTATAGCTTATGGGATTTTCTCCGGCAAATGCATAAGCTCCGGAATCTCCGTACCTGTTCAAAGTACGGTTAAACAATTCAGGGAATGTGAGCTTTGGATATTCTTCCATACTGGTTCTGTTGTTGTTGAATGTGCAAATTTATTTAAATAATTTATTCCGAATATTTTACAATTGTTAATAATACGTAATACGCAATACTTTTATTATTCCCTGAGCATTGTCACAATCAATAGCAATAATCAGCGGGAATAACTAATTTTGATTGTTAAAACAACTAAAGGGCATTATGAGTTCAATAATCAGAGTTACCAGGGAATTCACCTTTGAAATGTCACATGTGCTGAGGAATTATGATGGTCCCTGCCGTAATGTTCACGGGCATTCATACAGATTGTTTGTAACAGTGTCAGGAGTTCCGGCTATGGATGACAGTAATCCGAAGAACGGAATGGTAATCGATTTTACAGAGCTTAAAAACATAGTGCTCAGGAATATTGTTGAAGTATTTGACCACTGCGTTGTCGTGAGCAATGACTTTGACAGTGATAAGATGAATATGATGACAAAGACCTTCGGAAACACTGTTGTTGTTGATTACCAGCCGACTTGTGAGAACCTTGTGACTGATTTTGCGATGAGACTGCGGAATAAAATTCCTGAAGGGATCCGTCTGCACAGTCTCCGGCTGTATGAAACAGCAAAATCGTGTGCCGAATGGTATGCTTCAGATAATGAATAAATGACATATGCCTGATAACCAAACAAAAAAACTCTTTCTCCTCGATGCATATGCTTTGATCTTCAGGTCATACTATGCATTCATAAGGAATCCGAGGATCACTTCCAGGGGACTTAATACCTCAGCTATTTTCGGATTTCTTCTTACCCTTGAAGAAGTGCTTCAGAAACAAAAGCCTTCTCATATAGCTGTGGTATTTGATACGCCGGAGCCTACATTCAGGCATGAAATGTACAAGGATTATAAAGCCAACCGCGATGAAACACCCGAGGATATCAGAAAAGCTGTTCCGTATATAAAAAGACTTATCGAGGCATATAAGATCCCTGTCATTGACTGCCCGGGCTTCGAGGCAGATGATGTTATCGGCACCCTTGCCCGCAAGGCATCTGAAAAGGGATTTACAACGTATATGATGACTCCTGATAAAGATTATGCACAGCTGGTGAACGAGAAAGTGCTGATGTTTAAGCCATCAAGGAGCGGCAACGAATCGGTGCAATGGGGTGTTGAGGATGTGAAACGAGAGTTCTCCGTGGAACGTCCGGTGCAGGTAATAGATATCCTTGCCCTGATGGGCGATGCATCGGATAATATCCCGGGAGCCCCGGGTGTCGGGCCAAAAACGGCCATGAAGCTTATCTCGGAGTACGGATCTGTAGAGGAGCTTTTCAGGAATGCAGACAAGCTGAAAGGAAAGCTCAGGGAGATAATTGAGAACAACCGCGAGCAGATCGAACTTTCAAAGAAGCTTGCCACTATATCTCTCAGTGTCCCTGTAGAACTCAAAGAGGAGGAGCTGGTTACTGAGGTGCCTGATAAACAAAAGCTTAAAACACTTTTTGATGAGCTTGAATTCAGAACTGTTGCTGCCAGAATCCTGAACGAAATCGACAAACAGCCAAAACCTGCGGAAAGTGAAACCAGGGAGCCTCTGCCGGAATCAGTCCAGGGTTCACTCTTCGGTGAAGCTGCGACAGATCCGGGATCAATGCCAAAATCGGCTTTTGAGAACGTTGCCCATAATTACATCCTCATTACAGATATAAAAGAGCTTAAAGAACTCATCAGGCTTGCCGGAACACAGAAGGAGATCTGTTTTGATACAGAAACAACAAGTATCAACCCTCTTGAATCGGAGATTGTGGCGCTTGCCCTGTCATGGGAGAAGGGTTCAGGATATCTGGTGCATTTCCCCGGTTCGCGCGAAGAAACCCTCAAACTGCTTGAAATTATACGGCAGGTGATGGAAAATCCTGATATTCTTAAAATAGGACAGAACCTTAAGTTTGATATACAGGTCCTGGCAAACTACGGAATTGAGGTAAGGGGCCCCTTGTTTGATACCATGATCGCCCACTATCTCCTCGAACCCGACATGAGACATAATATGAACTACCTTTCGGAGGTGTATCTGTCCTACAGTCCTATCCATATAGAATCGCTTATCGGCGAGAAAGGTCAGAGCCAGAAGAATATGAGGGCAGTTCCTGCGGAACTCATCAGGGATTATGCCGTGGAAGATGCAGATGTGACACTGCAGCTGAAGAACTACTTTGAGCCGATGATAAGGAAGGAGGGACTCTCTGATCTTGCCTCTGAGATTGAAATGCCCCTTATCCGGGTCCTTGCAGATATGGAAAGAAACGGGGTAATGCTTAACCCAGATGACCTGAAAGGATATGCTGCTGAGTTACGCGAAGATATTATCAGGCTTGAAAAGGAGATCTACGCACTTGCTGGTACCGAATTCAATATCTCCTCACCAAAGCAGCTGGGTGATATACTTTTCCTGAAGCTAAAGATTGATGATAAGGCAAGGATCACCAAAACAAAGCAATTCGTCACCAGCGAGGAGATACTGCAGCGACTTACAACGAGGCATCCGGTTGTCGGCAAGGTGCTGGAATACCGCGGACTGAGAAAGCTGCTTTCGACATATGTCGAAGCCCTGCCGCAGCTTATCAGCAGCAAGACAGGGAGGATACACACTTCCTATAACCAGGCTGTAGCTGCGACAGGCAGGCTGAGTTCAAATAATCCGAACCTTCAGAACATTCCGGTAAAGGATGAGAGAGGAAGGGAAATCCGCAAGGCATTCGTACCGGCTGACGGCCATATTTTCTTTTCAGCCGACTATTCGCAGATAGAGCTCCGGCTGATGGCACACCTCAGCGGAGACAGAAGCATGATAGCCGATTTTCTTTCGGGGAATGACATCCACGCTTCCACGGCTTCCAAGATCTTCGGGGTTGATATTAAAGATGTTACCAGGGAAATGCGGAGCAGGGCAAAAACAGCAAACTTCGGGATCATCTACGGGATATCATCATTCGGACTTTCCGAACGTCTTACGATTGGCAGGAAGGAGGCAAAAGAGCTGATTGACGGCTATTTCAGCTCCTATCCCGGTGTGAAGGCATATATGGAAGAGAGTATCCGAAAAGCCAGGGAGAAAGGATACGTTACAACCATGTTTGGCAGAAGAAGATATGTGCGTGATATACATTCCCGGAACCAGGTTGTACGGGGGAATGCCGAAAGGAATGCCATTAACGCCCCGCTGCAGGGCTCTGCCGCAGATATTATAAAGATCGCGATGGTAAAGATACACAACCGGCTGAAAGCTGGGAAGTACAGATCAAAAATGATACTTCAGGTTCATGATGAGCTGATTTTTGAGGTGCCAGATGGTGAACTTGAAAAAATAAAGGAAATGGTGTTAGATGAAATGTCGAATGCAGCAAAACTGGTAGTGCCTCTGAAAGTTGACTGGGGTACGGGCAGGAACTGGCTGGAGGCGCATTAAAAGTGTGGCGTAATAATTATAAAACCTAACAGACAATGCAGGTCAGGGTACTCTTTTTCGGAGTTCTTGCAGAGATTACAAAAACAAACAGTAAACTCTACGGTGATGTGAATTCGGTAAGTCACCTCAGGTCGAAGATTTTTGATGACTTCCCCGAAATTGTACACTACAATTACCGGATTTCAGTAAATAACGAGATTATAAGCGATGATCCGATCCTGAAAGATGGGGATGAGGTCGCATTCATGCCCCCTTTCAGCGGCGGTTAAGAATCTCAGTGACTACATTACGGAAATGCTGAAGAATATGCTGGTCGCGGGACCGGTTACACATAAAATCATTGCTGAATATCTCTCGGCGCTTTCCGCCAGAAAGGATTCAGGCGGACATTCAGTCTTTTTAGGGCAGGTGAGAGCTGATGTTGTTGCAGGAAAAACGGTTAAGGCGATCGAATATTCTGCTTATGAGAACATGGTGACGGCAGAAGCTGCTGTGATAATAGAGACAATACTCGCCCGGTTTGGTGATGTCAGGTCAGTTGATATAGTTCATTCCGTGGGCATTGTCATGGCAGGAGAAATCTCCCTTTTCGTACTGGTTTCAGCAGGTCATCGCCGTCAGGCGATTGACGCCTGCAGCAAAACAGTTGAACTGATCAAGGAAAAACTGCCTGTCTGGAAGAAAGAGATATTCGAGGACAACAGTCACGAATGGAAACAGCCCGGCCTTGCCTAGACCGGTTCCTGATGCGCTGACATATTATCTTTGGTAAAGTATGTTCCGGCAGACGACTGGCGGTTATCGGTCGATACAAGTATTGGACCCGATTTCCCGTTAAGTATGGAAGTGTAGGTTTCCTTGTTGTTAAGGATCTCAAGGGCTTTGTGTACCTGCTCGTCTTTCCTGATAGTCCATGCTATCGATCCCGATTCGTAGAAATAACGACTGATTATCTCATCTTCAAGAAGCTCATATATTTCTTCCCTGAAGACCGAAAGATCGTGATCGAGGCTGTGTGAAATATTCTTCTCGAGCTCTGTGAAAAGCTCTTTGTGAAGATCGTAGTACTTCTCTTTCCTTGCATTTGAAATAAGCTCATTCAGCGATTCTTCGGTAACAGTACTGTAACTGAAATTTCGGTTTATCAGAAAGTTTCTGAAATCGTCGAAATCCTTATCTGTTAGTGAAAATTGAGAAGGAGTATTAATAGCAGGATGAGACCAGTAATACCGGGTTGCAAAATCAAAGATATAATTCCTCAGGTAGAGCTCGGTTGCTATCTGGCTTATCTGTTCGGGGAGGACTTCAATATCCGGTGATATCCCTCCGCCGTCTCTGACGATCCGGCCATTCCTGGTTTTAAATTCCGAGATAAGCGAGTCGGGAATTATGCCAACGCTCCCGTCCTCGTTAGGATGAGAGAAATCGAGCGCCTGGATGCACCTGCCGCTGGGGATATAATATTTTGCTGTCGTAACCTTCAGCTGGGTGCCATAGCTTAATTGCCGTGTAACCTGCACAAGACCTTTGCCGTAGGAACGCTGACCTACAATCACTCCCCTGTCGAGATCCTGTATAGCACCGGCAACTATCTCTGCAGCTGAAGCAGATCCCCTGTTTATGAGGATTGCGATCGGGATTTTCTCGTCGACGGCAGCTTTTGTAGTCTTGAAATTCTCATCATACTGCTTGACTTTTCCATTGGTTGCCACCACAGGATTTCCCGGGCCGACAAAAAGATTCACCGTTTCGACGGCTTCAGTCAGAAGACCACCCGGGTTGCCGCGGAGGTCGAGAATGAGCTGCCTGGGATTGCTGTTCCTCAGTGAAGTAAGGGCATTTCTCACATCTTCAGTGCTGTTCTGTGTGAAATTTGTAAAACGGATATACCCCGTCTTATCATCCAGCATTCCAAAATATGGAACAGGCGGATTGGAAATCTTCTCCCGTTTCAAAGGGGTATCAAGTTCCTTTCCGTTCCTTTCGATTGTCAGTGTGATATCTGTACCGGGACTACCTTTAAGCTTTTCACTTACCTTGTCGGTGGTAAATCCCTTTATGGAAGTACCATCTACCTTTATAACCAGGTCGCCGGCCTTTATCCCTGCCTTATCAGCAGGAAATCCTTTAAAAACCTCGCTGATAACCACATAATCTCCGCTCTTCCTTACATATGCTCCTATGCCGCCGTATTTTCCCGTCGTCATGAATGCGAATTCATCAGCATCCGCTTCAGGATAATAAACTGTATAGGGATCAAGGGTCCTGAGCATGTTATCAATACCTGATTTGATGATCCTGTCAGGATTTATCTCATCAACATAGAAGATATTCAGCTCCCTGAAAAGAGAAAAGAAGATATCAAGGTTTTTGGCTATCCTGAAATCGCGTGTTTCCTGGCTGAAAAAAAAACTGGTGCTGATGCCTGCAGCAAGCAGCAGGATCAGCAGCACCGTTAGTTTGTAAAACCGTATCTTTTTCATGTTTTCAAAAATCTATATAGAGAACGGCGAAATTAACAAGAAAATTCTGTAACCCTTTTAGGAAAGAAATAATTAAAACAACTTTAACATTTCCTGAGATGTTTCTTTATAACCTTGATGAGATCCCCGAGCATCTCTTTTGTGGCTCTCTCAACTGTTTCATAATCCGGGATTACGGAACCCCTGAACATTATTATAAATGAAATCCTGATATTTTCAGATCCGAGGTAATCATAAAGCATCTGTTTGTTCCGGCGGTAAGCCTCTCTCATCCTTCGTCTTATCAGGTTACGTGTAACGGCAAGGCGGAATACCTTTTTAGGTATGCTGAAGGCTACCTCAGCCGGAAATGGCAGCTGCGATAGACGTATCTGCCATAAAACCTTGAATACAGAGGAATATGCAACATTACCGTTTTCAAACAATGCGGCAATTGTTTTCCTGCTGCACACTCTTTCGGATTTATGGAATGTTTCCCTTCGGGTATTCATGCCTGAATAAATCAACTCTTCCTGAAAGCGAACCGGTTTTGTTTCAGTGGCGTTGCAGTCAGGCAGTGATTGGGTACTTACCTTTGATTTCTGTTATGCTCTTTAAGAAATTCATCCAGAGCCATCGTCATTGACGGTGCTTTGGGATTAGGGGCATTTATATCGAGTCTCAGTCCTTCACTCTCCACTGCACTTGCTGTTGTAGGCCCGAATGCAGCTATTTTAATGTTTCCCTGGATAAAATCGGGGAAGTTCTCTTTAAGCGATTTGATCCCGGAGGGACTGTAGAAAACAAGTATATCGTAATCGAAATCCTTGACATTTGAGAAATGGCTGCTTATGGTTCTGTACAGTGTCCCGATTGTATATCTGATATTGTTCTTATCCAGGAGGTCGGGAATCTCTGCATTATGCGGTTCTGAGAGCGGAACAAAGAAGCTGTCATCCCTGTGTTTTACTATAACATCAATCAGATCCTGGAATTTAGCCTTGCCATGGAATATCTTTCGTTTCCTGTAAACAATATATTTCTGCAGATAGAAGGCTACATTCTCGGTGATGCAGAAATACTTCATGGTGTCGGGTACAACTATTCTCAGCTCATTACAGATCCTGAAAAAATGATCTATTCCCGTTTTGCTTGTGAAAATAACCGCTGTAAAATCAAGAATGTTTATTTTTTGTTGTCGGAAATCTTTTGAAGAGATACCTTCAACTTGTACAAATGGCTTAAATTCAATCTTTAGATTGTATTTTTTTGCCAGATCAAAATAAGGGGATTTCGGATTCGGGGGTTCCGGCTGCGACACTAAGATCTTCCTGATTTTCAACGCCTTACAGATTTAGTTTTACTTTTAAAGTACTATCTGCTAACCTAAATAATGCCTGTAAGGTATTTCACCAATACCATTGCAGGCAAAATTTCCAGCGCACAAAGGTATAAAATGAAATAGAATATTGATATATTACGTGTGAGAAAAATTATCAGAAGCCTGATTATACGTATGATATATAACAGCGTTATAACCGATAATCCTGCAATGAAAAAGAATTTTGCAGGTGAAAAAAACGTAAATGTCATCAGGATAATCAGGACAAATGCAATAAGGGCGCTGTACCTGTAGAAAAGGTATACAGACTGAAGATATTCCCTGAAGAGTTCTCTCTGTCCGCTTATTATCCCCGTTGTCAGGCAGGTAATATGGCGGAGGGTGATCGCAGCAATTACAATCCCGATACAGATGAGCCAGAACACGAATCCCGGGATTCCTGAAGGTATTATGCCATAGAAAAAAGCTGCATAGTACCCAAACAGGGCAAGATTTATAAATGAAATAAGGTTCAGAAGTGTTGATTGCCACACGAAAAGACTCCCCTTGTCGCGCGTGGATGTGTCGCCGGTTCTCCGGAACATGAAGAACCTGACCGTATCGGGAAACAGCTTCTTTGAAAAAGTGCTTATCGCCGAGAAAAGAAACGCTCCGGAAAGTATCAGCAGGATTATCCAGTTGTCATGAAATGGTCGTACTGGCAGCCTGGCTCCCTCTTTAAGATGTTTCACAAGAAGAATCTTCTTATAGTTTTCGTTAGCTATATTCTTTTCGAGAAACACGAAGGGAAAACCGTTTGACGGGGATGTGCTTAACCTGACAGTGAGATTGCCCGGATCATAGAATGTTACGTCAGCGATGGGATTCCGGATACAGACCGAAGTAGTGTCAGCCGGTTCCTTCAGTACTTCGGTAAGCGAAAGTGAGGGCTTTTTTGTAATCCTGACCGGATTCTGTTTGATAGTATCCTGTTGCTGTTCAGAAATGATCATGTCGCTCACCGGCAATTTCGGAAAGTATGTTATTTGCCAGACGGCTTGCGCCTATCCTGAAAAGCTTGTTGCTAAGCCACTCTTTTCCAAGGCAGTGGGTAACAATCCGGTAATAACCGAACGCCTCTCCCGGTGATGTGATGCCCCCTGCCGGCTTGAATCCGACCTTAATGCCGGTTTCAGAATAGAAATCGGAAATTGCCCTGCACATTACAAAGGCGGATTCAGGTGTCGCTGAGATGTCTGATTTGCCGGTTGATGATTTTATGAAGTCGGCCCCTGCATCCATCGCTATCATTGAAGCTTTAAAGATATTCTCATGATCTCCGAGAAGTCCTGATTCAATGATGACCTTCAGCTGTTTTTCCCCGGCAGCTTCTCTAAGCTCCTTTATCTCATCCACCACCATTTCATAATCCTTCTGAAGAAATGCTCCTACAGGAATTACAATATCGATCTCATCGGCTCCGGCATCAATTGCTAGCTTGCATTCCGACACCTTGATGCTCCTGAATGTCTGTGAAGTTGGAAATGCCCCTGCCACCGAAGCGATCCTGACGCTTTTTGCAGTGAGCTTTTCTTTAACTACCGCAACAAAATTCGGAAAAACACAAATAGCGGCTACATTCGGAATATTCGTGAACCGGCTCTGGAAACTGTTTACCCTGCCGGTCAGCTGAATAATATTGCTCTTATAATCAGTGGCATTAAGACTGGTCAGATCGATAACATTCAGGATACTCATCAGAAGGTGTTTGTCAGGGACATCAGGAGGCTCCGAAAATGCCTTTTTCAGACCATTCTTAATTTCAGTTTCAGTTGGACACGATTTAAATAATTTTTGGTATAGTTTTGTCATACAGTGTTCGGTTTATAAATAAATAAGCACTTCAATGAAAAAAAAGAACGGGTTTAATTTAATGCTTTTTGTTTTCATAATACTTTTTCTTGTGATTTTTAGTTGTACAAACGACTCAAAAAAAGTTTATGACGGTGTCCTGTTGCAGACAGACCGCAATTTCTCAGCAATGTCTGCAAAAGAAGGGATGTTCAAAGCTTTCCTGTTTTATATTGCAGATGATGGTGTTATTCTGCGTAATAATTCCTATCCGGCCAGGGGGAGAGAGAGGCTGTTGGAGCATTTTGCAGGAAGAACCGATACGGGGTTTGTGCTGACCTGGGAACCTCTTTTTGAGAAAATAGCGGAAAGCGGCGATCTCGGTTATACATACGGGATTCATACCAACACCGAAAAAGCCTCCGGCAAAACAACAAGAGGAACTTATATAACTATCTGGCAGAAACAAACGGATGGTACCTGGAAATTTGTTCTTGATACCGGTACACAGGGTTTGCCGGAACAGTGACAATGAACGGACTGCCTTAAACTACCTTCCAGAACGCAATTATTGGAAAATAATCAGCAATGATCTTGCTGTTCGAAGAAGTCAGATGCCGCTGAAATCAACAGCTTCGAACATAAGGGAAGGGACAAGATTGGAATTGCCTTCAATAATATCATTTCCTGCTTCAACCAGGCTTAAGAAGATCTGATTCATATTACCTGTGATGTTCATTTCATTTACAGGATGAACGATCGTCCCGTTCTCAACAAGATATCCCTCTATACCGTACGAAAAATCTCCTGTCGAGCCATTACAGTTCCCTCCGTTAAATCCTGTTACCACAATACCTTTTTTCAGCGATCTGACCATACCTTCCAGATCCCTCGGTCCCAATCTGAAGACCATATTGGAGCTTCCTCCTGATGTCGGAGCCATTCCGAGCTTTTTACCATAATAGGTATCAATAAAATAATTCCGGAGAATGCCATCTTCAATAATCGGTCTACTGACGGCTGCAAGCCCCTCTCCGTCAAACAGCCTGGATGCCGCACCCGATGGAATAAGAGGATCATCTGTTACGGTCATGATCTTTGATGCTATTGTTCTGTCTGATTTTCCAATCAGGAACGACTGTTTCTGATACAGGCTGTAACCCTGCAGAGCGCTGTAAAGGGGATAGAGCAGGTTTTCTGCTGCGCGGTTTTCCACGACCATGGTATATTTGCCTGATCTGATCTTCTGAGGCGCTATTTTCTGCAGCGTCCTTTCGAGAGCTTTCTTGCCTATATCGGTTTTTTTCAGCTTGTCAAAGAAAAGGGCAGATTCTGCCCAGTAATCGGAAGGACGGCCTTTATCGGTCCTGACGGACACTGAAGCATAAAGAGTCGTATTGCTGCTTGCTGTATCGCCTTTGAAGCCATTGCTTGTGACAAGCACCCTGTTACCGATACTGTCTGCATAACCTGAGCTCACAGTTATGATCCTTTCGTCTTTCCTGTAAGCCTCGTTAAGGACCTGTGTGGCTATTTCAATCTTGGTTTTAGTGTCGATTGATGCAATATTCAGGTCACAGGTATTCAGATCGATACCTCCACCCTTATAGTACAACTTTTGATCGGGAAGGGAACGGTACTGGTCCTCAGCAAGATAACGTGTGGCAGCTATTGCTTCATCAATGAACCTGAAGAGTTCATCTTTCTTAAGCCTGCTGGTTGAATTCGACGAGTATTTATTATCTACATACAGATTTATTGTCAGCCCGTTGCGATTGGATTGAGTCAGCTTGTCGATCTTCTGATCGCGTATTTCAATTTCGCTGCTGACACTCTCGTCAATTGCTGCTGAAGCCTGCTGTGCACCGCTATTCAGGGCATGGTTAATAACCTCCTCAGCCAGTGCATATTTTTCTTTTGTATTCATCGGGTGATAGTTTTAATCTGTTTATGCATTAATTCCTCCAACGGTCAGCTTTTTGATCTTGACTGTCGGCAGTCCCATTGTTACCGGGACGCTCTGCCCGTCCTTGCCACACATCCAGGTGCCGTCGTCTAGCCTGCTGTCATCTGCCGCCATTACTATGTCGGCAAGCGCCTGCGGTCCGTTCCCGATAATATTGATGTCCTTTATCGGTCTGGTGAGCTTCCCGTTTTCAATTAAATAACCGGCTTTTACAAAGAACGTAAAGTCGCCGGCGCCGATGTTGACCTGCCCGTTGCTGAAGCTGCTTACATAGATTCCGTTTTTTACACTTTCAATAATCTCCTCTTTTTTGTGAGGTCCGTTTTCCATGCGTGTGCACCTCATCCTCGGGATGGGAATATGCCTGAAGCTCTGTCTGCGTCCGTTTCCTGTTGATTTTACCTTGTAATAATCGGCGCTGATACGGTCATGAAGATAGCTTGAGAGGATGCCTTTATCCACAATCACTGTATTCTCTGTGGGATTACCTTCATCATCGAAATTCAGCGAACCGCGGTCAGACCGGAGTGTCCCGTCATCAACTATTGTCACAAAGCTCTCCGCCACCTTCTTTCCGAACTTATCAGTAAATATGGATGTTTTCTTCCTGTTGAAATCAGCCTCAAAAGCATGCCCTATTGCTTCATGAAGGAGTATACCCGATTCTCCGGAACTCATCACGACCTCCATCTCTCCGGCTTTTGGTTTGGTTGCATCAAACAGGATGGAAACTTTTTCAACGGCTTCTTCTGCAAGACGGTCAACCAGATCATTTGTAAGGAATTCCGAACCTTGCCGCGATGAGCTGGCGACCCTGAAGTTTTCAATCCTTCCGTTCTGTTCCATTACACAGGTAACCGACAGATATGCCAGCGGCCTGTAGTCCCATGCAAGGCGCCCCCCGGAGTTGTAAAACAGAATATATGAAGTGGAATCTGAAACCGATGCATTTACCTTCGTAACTCTTTTGTCGGCACCAAAGACTTTTTCATTGACTCTGTCAAGAAAAGGGATCTTCTCCTTTACGGAGGTATCTTCCCATGGGGTTATTACAGGATAGAGATTCGGAGAAACATACTCGGTAAAGCCGGCAGTCACCTGTTTCCCTGTACCGTTAGCAATGCTGGCGGCGGTATTCGCAGCATTAAGCATTGCATCCGGGGTGATATTCTCAGTGTAGGCAAACCCTGTCTGGTCGCCCTTCAGGACCCTTATGCCCACCCCGTAACCTACATTGGAGGAAGCCTGGTTAACACTGCCATCCTGCAGGTTGCTGTAATTACTTGTAGTATGTTCAAAATAGAGATCGGCATAATCTCCTCCTTTCGACATTGCAGCCCCGATCACTTTCCGCAGCAGGTCAGTGGTAACCTCAAAATGATCGAGGTAGTCTGCTGCCTGGCCGGAGAGTGCCGGATCCTTGCAGGAATGAAGGAACGGTGGGAGTATAAGCGATCCCGCAGCACCGATGCCGCTGATTCTTATAAAGTCGCGTCGTTGTAGTTTCATTATTGGTAATATTGAATTAAGGTTTAAATATCAGTCATTAATCTGAGTTTTCAAAGATGTTTTTCCGTTTCTCGCAAGAGATGCGAAGATCCCCAGTATGCAAAGGACCGAGAATATCACAAAACCGGTACGCATCACGGAAATGTAGATGGAATATGTGGCAGGTGTGATCGCCTCTTTATCCATATATACCGAAAGAAGCATCATGGCAATTCCCATGCTGAGCATCTGACCGACCATCCTCATGGTACCGACGACTCCCGATGCAACACCGAGGTGTTTTTTCTCAACAGAGCTCATTATTGCGTTTGAATTGGGTGAGGAGAAAAAGGCAAACCCAATGCCCATAATAACGAGGAGGAGTATTATCAGCGGTACAGAACTTTTTTCATTTACAAAACAAAGCATAATAAGTCCGGTGGCTGTAAGTCCCATACCGGCCGATGCAATGATCCCCGGATTATACTTATCGGATAACCTGCCGGCGAGCGGCGACAGAAGAGCCATCATAATCGGCTGTGATATCATTATAAAACCTGCGGTACGCGCATCAAAGCCTTTGATATACTGCAGATAGAGGCTTATGAAGAACCCTGTGGCTGAGGTTGCTGAATAATGTATCAGTGCGGCAATTCCCGAAAATGCAAATACCTTGTTTCGCAGGATCAGCCTTATGTCGAAAACAGGATCTGTCATGGCTTTCTCGAAGAAAAAGAACAGAATGCCTGAAAGCATCCCGGCGCCAAGGAAAATCCATCCGGCAACGGAGGGCAGTTTTGAGAAGCCGTACATAAATGATGCAAGCGATATACCATAGATCACTGAACCCTTCCAGTCGAATTTCTCACCTTTCGATTCAGCCCACTCCGGCTTCATCTTTTTAAATATCAGGTAAAGTGATGCTATTCCGACAGGCACCAGAAAACCGAAAATGCTCCTCCAGCCGAAATATTGTGTCAGCAACCCTCCGATCACAGGTCCGCCTGACAAACCGGTGTAAACAGCTGTGATATTGATACCCATCGCCCTTCCGCGTTCACCGGGTCCAAACACTGAAGTTATAATTGCCAGGCTTGTGCCGAAGATCATTGCCCCGGCAATGCCCTGGAGGATGCGCAGGGCAATAAGCGATCCAATATTCCACGAAAAGATGATCAGGAAGGTTGATATGGTGAAGAGCATTATCCCGGCAGTGAAGATCTTCTTCCTTCCGGCAATATCAGCCAGTCTGCCAAAAGGCAGCAGGAAGATCGCAGAAGAGAGGATAAAGCTGCTTGCGATCCAGCCAAGCTCTATAGCACTTGCATCGAAGTCTTTACCGATGGACGGCAATGCAAGGTTTATTGCAGAGCCCAGGAAAGGTGTGAGAAAAGCTGCAAATGCTGATACGAGAAGGACAGACCGTTTCAGTGTTTTTTCATCATCACGGGATATCGGATCCTGCATAGTCTACAGCTCTTTGTTTTTTGTATCGATGATAATGGTGACGGGACCGTCATTGACAAGCTCCACTGCCATCATGGCACCGAACTCACCTGAACCGACAGGCTTGCCAAGAAGCTCCGTAAGCCTGGCGACAAACCTGTTATACAAAGGGATGGCAATGCCGGGCGTTGCAGCCTTGATGTATGAAGGCCTGTTCCCTTTCTTTGTTTTTGCATGAAGCGTGAACTGGCTTATCACCATTATGCTGCCACCGGTGTCAGCGACGGAAAGATTCATTATACCGTTGCTGTCGTTGAAAATGCGCAACTGGATAATCTTGTTACATAACCATTCAATGTCAGTATCGTCATCGGCCTCTTCGATCCCGACAAGTACCAGTAACCCCTGTCCTGTTTCAGCTTTCTTCTGATTGCTGATCGTCACTGATGCCCTGCTTACACGCTGGATAACGGTTCTCATTTTAACATTGCCTGGGAGGGTCAAATATATACATTCGCCGTTAAAATCTTCAAAATGATGTTTTATATTATCTTAGCGCAGTTTCTGATCACGGATGGATTACGTTACAATTCTTGCCATAGCAACCGGCCTCTCGTTCGATACATTTGCAGCTTCACTCTCATATGGTGTTGTAAGGTACAGGATACTTTTCAGGCAGGCGGTCCGGGTGGCGGTGATACTGGCGTTGTTCCAGGGAGGCCTGACGGTAGCCGGATACTTTATCGGAGCTATAATCTCAAATGCCCTCAAAGCTGTTGATCACTGGGTAGCACTGGCTCTGCTAGCGTTCCTTGGGATCAAGATGATTGTTGAGGGCTTAAGAAAAGGCGACCAGAGAGAATCGCCGGATTACAGCAAGCTCATGGTCCTGTTTACGATAGCGCTTGGCACAAGCATCGATGCCTTTGCGGTCGGGATAAGCTTTGCTCTACTTGATGTAAAGATCTGGACATCAGGTATAATAATTGCCCTGGTTACCTTTCTTGCTTCAATGACGGCTATCAGGATAGGTAAATCAGCAGGGGAAACACTTGGACATAAGGTCGAGATTATTGGAGGCATTATGCTGATAGCGATTGGAATAAAAATCTTCCTTGAGCATATGCTGGCATTATAGGCTTTATGGCTTACCTCCTGCCGGAAGATTTGATCTTTTAGTCTTTGATCTCCAGGAATTAAATTT